>NZ_JBIVJB010000021.1:0-69968 GCF_044750025.1 Pseudomonas sp. NPDC088885
GTACTGTTCGAGCCTCTGAAAAACCGCGTGCTGGGCATGATCTTCGAGAAATCCTCGACCCGCACCCGGATCTCCTTCGAGGCCGGCATGATCCAGCTCGGCGGTCAGGCGATCTTCCTCTCGCCGCGCGACACCCAACTGGGCCGTGGCGAGCCGATCGGTGACTGCGCCATCGTCATGTCGAGCATGCTCGATGCGGTGATGATCCGTACCTTTGCCCACAGCACCCTGACCGAATTCGCCGCCAACTCGCGCGTGCCGGTGATCAACGGCCTGTCCGATGACCTGCACCCGTGCCAGTTGCTGGCCGACATGCAGACGTTCCTCGAACATCGCGGTTCGATCCAGGGCAAAACCGTGGCCTGGATCGGCGACGGCAACAACATGTGCAACAGCTATATAGAAGCGGCGATTCAGTTCGACTTCCAGTTGCGCGTCGCGTGCCCGGAAGGTTACGAGCCGAACCCGGAATTCGTCGCCAAGGCCGGCGATCGCGTGACCATCGTCCGTGATCCACAAGACGCCGTGCGCGGCGCGCATCTGGTGAGCACCGACGTCTGGACTTCGATGGGTCAGGAAGAGGAAACTGCCAAGCGCCTCAAGTTGTTCGCGCCGTTTCAGGTCAACCGTGCCCTGCTCGACCTCGCTGCCGAGGACGTGTTGTTCATGCATTGCCTGCCGGCGCACCGTGGCGAAGAAATCAGTCTCGACCTGCTTGATGACCCGCGCTCCGTCGCCTGGGATCAGGCAGAAAACCGTCTCCACGCACAGAAGGCCCTGCTCGAGTTCCTCGTTGAACCGGCATATCACCACGCATGAGCCATGAATTACTGCTGAACCTGCGCAATCTCGCTTGCGGCTATCAAGATCAACGCGTGGTGCAGAACCTCAATCTGCACCTCAACGCCGGTGACATCGGCTGCCTGCTCGGCTCGTCCGGCTGCGGCAAGACCACCACCCTGCGCGCCATCGCCGGTTTTGAACCGGTGCACGAGGGCGAAATCACCCTTGGCGGCGAGACCATTTCCAGCGCCGGTTTCACCTTGGCGCCGGAGAAGCGCCGGATCGGCATGGTGTTCCAGGACTACGCGCTGTTTCCACACCTGAGCGTCGCCGACAACATCGCATTTGGTATCCGCAAGCATCCGAACAAGGAGCGCGTCACCGAAGAGCTGCTGGAACTGGTCAACCTGAAAAATCTCGGCAAGCGTTTCCCGCACGAGCTATCCGGTGGTCAGCAACAACGTGTCGCCCTCGCCCGTGCGTTGGCGCCGGAGCCACAATTGCTACTGCTCGATGAGCCGTTCTCCAACCTCGATGGCGAGCTGCGCCGCAAGCTCAGCCATGAGGTGCGCGACATTCTCAAGGCCCGTGGCACCAGCGCGATTCTGGTCACCCACGATCAGGAAGAAGCCTTTGCCGTCAGCGATCACGTTGGCGTGTTTAAAGAAGGTCGCCTGGAACAGTGGGACACGCCGTACAACCTGTATCACGAACCGGCGACGCCATTTGTGGCGAGTTTTATCGGTCAGGGTTACTTCATTCGCGGTCAGCTTGGTAGCCCGGAATCGGTGCAGACTGAATTGGGCGAACTGCGCGGCAATCGGGCTTATACCTGGCCGATTGGCGGGGCGGTGGATGTGTTGCTGCGTCCGGATGACATTGTTTATGCACCGGACAGTTCGTTGAAAGCGCGGATTGTCGGCAAGACGTTCCTCGGGGCTTCGACCTTGTATCGCCTGCAACTGCCGACGGGTGCGCAGCTGGAATCGATTTTCCCGAGCCATGCGGATCATCAGGTTGGCGCGGAAGTGGGAATTCGTGTTGCGGCTGAACACTTGGTGCTGTTCCAGGCCTCCGGCAGCACCGCTGCGCAGATCCCGGCAGTTGAGAACGGCGTCCGCCGCTACAACACCGCCCTCTGATCCAACACCGAATCGAAATGTGGGTGGCTTTTGTGGCGAGGGGATTTATCCCCGATGGGGCGCGAAGCGGCCCTTAATCCTGCCAGCGCGGAGCATCTGTTGCTCCGCATGCAATGGTTTTGGGGCTGCTACGCAGCCCATCGGGGATAAATCCCCTCGCCACAAAGTTTCACTCCTACAAGGGGTTCGGACTCATCCCAATAACAGGGTGCCGCTCGCGACGAGCGTTGCATGCCCGCCAATCTTCACCCGTTCACCTTCCAGCCGACAAAACAACTCCCCGCCCCGCGCCGAGCGCTGACACGCGGTCAGGCTCGATTTGCCCAGACGTTTTGACCAATACGGAATCAAGCTGCAGTGCGTCGACCCGGTCACCGGGTCTTCATTGATGCCAATCGCCGGGGCGAAATAGCGCGAGACAAAATCGTGCTGATTGCCCCGCGCGGTGACGATTGCACCGAGCCACGGCAGTTTGGCCAGCGCGACCATGTCCGGCTTGCAATCGAGTACGGCCTGCTCCGACTCCAGCACCACAAACAGTTCGTTCGAGCCGAGCACATCAACCGCTTCAACGCCCAGCGCCCGCTCGACATCCAGGGTCACGCCAATCTCTGACGGCACGATCGAGGGGAAATCCAGCCACAAAAGCCCATCTGCCCGCGTCACGCTCAACGGCCCGGACTTGCAGGTGAAGTCGATACGCTCGGCCGTTTCCTTGTAGATCTCGAACAACACATAAGCGCTGGCCAGCGTCGCATGGCCGCACAACGGCACTTCAGTAGTAGGAGTAAACCAACGGATATGCCAGGCCGAACCTTCACGCACCAGAAACGCGGTTTCCGCCAGGTTGTGTTCACCCGCGATCTTTTGCATCAAATCATCGGCGAGCCACGCCTCCAGCCGATAAACCATCGCCGGGTTGCCACTGAACGGCCGCTCACTGAATGCGTCAACCTGATGAAACTCGAGCTGCATAACCTTCTCCTTAAGTCAGTCGGCAGAGCATGCAGCGCATGCCGGATCAGCGCCAGCGACAGAACCGGCCAATTTTCTTCATACAGAATCAGCCAACATTACGCACGACCGATGTCGGCGAATTTGGCCTGGGTGTGTTCTGCGAGCACGGCGGGTGCCAATTCGACTTCCAGCCCACGCCGGCCGGCGCTGACATAAATAGTCGCAAACGCCTGAGCCGAATTATCGATGAAGGTGCGCAGACGCTTTTTCTGCCCCAACGGACTGATACCGCCCAACAAATAACCGGTTGATCGCTGCGCCGCTGCCGGATCAGCCATCTCGACTTTTTTCACCCCCGCCGCCTGCGCCAGACCTTTGAGGTCGAGGCTTCCGACGACCGGCACTACGGCCACCAGCAGCTCACCTTTTTCACTCGCCGCCAGCAAGGTTTTGAACACCTGCGCTGGCTCGAGCGCCAGTTTTTCCGCAGCCTCCAGCCCGTAGGACGCGGCCTTCGGATCATGTTCGTAACTGTGCACGCGATGTTCGGCACGAACTTTTTTCAACAAGTCCAACGCAGGGGTCATGGCAGCTCCAGGCTCGGCAATGGCAGAAAATCCTGCGCCGGATTCTAGGACATCGAGCCGTAAAAGGCTCTATCCCGGCCCCGAATTACGCGGCTTTGCAGGTAATTCAAAACGCTACGAAAGCGGTCACCCAGCGAGTCATTCATGTGACTGATAGTTCTATTGTGACTGACGGTTCACTTTCGACCTTTGACAGGTTTGTTTCTTGTCTATATTTTTTCGAATCTGAATAATGTAAGAATTATCATCATTGCAGCACTCAGCAGTAAACCGGGAAACGAATGGGGATTCCGACCCGGTGAAAATCGCGCCTTGCCCTGTCGGCAATCGCGCCAGACAACAACAAAAATTGAGGTTTTCAATGACAACTGCTTTACAGCAACCATCGCTTTCGAGCCAATGCATGGCCGAATTTCTGGGTACTGCACTTCTGATCTTTTTTGGCACTGGCTGTGTCGCCGCGCTCAAAGTCGCGGGCGCCAGCTTCGGCCTGTGGGAAATCAGCATCATCTGGGGCGTCGGCGTGAGCATGGCGATCTACCTCACGGCCGGGGTTTCCGGCGCGCACCTGAACCCGGCCGTCAGCATCGCCCTGGCAATCTTCGCCGATTTCGAAAAGCGCAAACTGCCCTTCTATATTCTTGCGCAGATCGCCGGCGCCTTCTGCGGCGCGCTGTTGGTTTACACGCTGTACAGCAATCTATTCTTCGATTACGAACAAACTCACCAAATGGTTCGCGGGTCCGCCGCCAGCCTTGAGCTGGCCTCGGTGTTCTCGACGTTCCCGAATCCAGTGCTGTCCACCGCCCAGGCATTCCTGGTCGAGATGATCATCACCGCGATCCTGATGGGCGTGATCATGGCCTTGACCGACGACAACAATGGTCTGCCAAGAGGCCCGATGGCGCCGCTGCTGATCGGCTTGCTGATCGCGGTGATCGGCAGCTCGATGGGCCCGCTGACCGGTTTTGCGATGAACCCGGCGCGTGACTTCGGTCCGAAACTGATGACTTTCTTCGCTGGCTGGGGTGAAATTTCCTTCACTGGCGGCCGCGATATTCCGTACTTCCTGATTCCGATTTTTGCACCGATTGTCGGTGCCTGCCTCGGCGCTGCCGGGTATCGCGGGCTCATCGCCCGTCACCTGACCGGCGCCACACCTGCTACAAAGGATGCAGAACCGGCCATTGACGGCAAACCAAGAACTTCTTGAAACAGTCGGCGCAGGCTCCTGCCCATCCGAGCCTGCGCCACGGCCCAATCACCCTTATTTCGTCCAAGGCAATCGACATGACCGACATTCAGAATAAGAACTACATCATTGCCCTCGATCAGGGTACGACCAGCTCTCGCGCGATCATTTTTGACCGCGACGCGAACGTGGTCTGCACCGCGCAGCGCGAATTCGCTCAGCATTACCCGCAAGCCGGTTGGGTCGAACACGATCCGATGGAAATCTTCGCCACCCAAAGTGCGGTGATGGTTGAAGCGCTGGCACAGGCCGGTCTGCACCACGACCAGGTCGCGGCTATCGGCATCACCAACCAGCGTGAAACCACCGTGGTCTGGGACAAGACCACCGGTCGCCCGGTCTACAACGCCATCGTCTGGCAGTGCCGCCGCAGCACCGAAATCTGCCAGCAGCTCAAGCGCGATGGCCACGAGCAATACATCAGCGACACCACCGGTCTGGTCACCGACCCGTACTTCTCCGGCACCAAACTGAAGTGGATCCTCGATAACGTCGAAGGCAGCCGCGAGCGTGCGCGCAACGGCGAGCTGCTGTTCGGCACCGTCGATAGCTGGCTGATCTGGAAATTCACTGGCGGCAAGGTGCACGTCACCGACTACACCAACGCCTCGCGCACCATGCTCTTCAACATTCACTCGCTGGAGTGGGACGCGAAGATGCTGGAGATCCTCGACATCCCGCGCGAGATGCTTCCGGAAGTTAAAGCGTCATCGGAAATCTACGGCCACACCAAGAGCGGCATCGCCATCGGCGGTATCGCCGGCGACCAGCAAGCGGCGCTGTTCGGTCAAATGTGCGTAGAACCAGGTCAGGCGAAAAACACCTACGGCACCGGCTGCTTCCTGCTGATGAACACCGGCGACAAAGCGGTGAAATCGCAGCACGGCATGCTCACCACCATCGCTTGCGGCCCGCGCGGCGAAGTGGCTTACGCCCTGGAAGGCGCGGTATTCAACGGCGGTTCGACCGTGCAGTGGCTGCGTGATGAGCTGAAAATCATCAACGACGCCCACGACACCGAATACTTCGCCAATAAAGTGAAGGACAGCAACGGCGTGTACCTGGTGCCAGCCTTCACCGGCCTGGGCGCTCCTTACTGGGATCCGTACGCCCGTGGCGCACTGTTCGGCCTGACGCGCGGCGTTCGCGTGGATCACATCATCCGCGCCGCGCTGGAATCGATCGCCTACCAGACCCGCGACGTGCTCGACGCCATGCAACAGGACTCCGGCGAACGCCTCAAAGCCCTGCGCGTGGACGGCGGTGCGGTGGCGAACAACTTCCTCATGCAATTCCAGGCCGACATCCTCGGCACTCAGGTCGAGCGCCCGCAAATGCGCGAAACCACGGCACTCGGTGCGGCGTATCTGGCTGGTCTGGCGTGCGGTTTCTGGGGCAGCCTGGAAGAGCTGCGCGGCAAAGCGGTGATCGAGCGCGAGTTCGAACCGAGCCTGGACGAAGTCGAGAAAGAGAAGCTGTACAAAGGCTGGAAAAAAGCCGTCAGCCGCACCCGTGACTGGGCGCGTGAAGACGCTGAATAAGCCAACCTGAGTACTTGTAAAGGCTTGTAACTGGTAGGGAGGAGATTCCTGCGGCATCATGGGCAAATTTTGCACGGCAGCCCAAAGGAAGCCCCATGAATCTGCCTCCCCGTCAGCAGCAAATCCTCGAGCTGGTTCGCGAACGCGGCTATGTGAGCATCGAGGAAATGGCCACGCTGTTCGTTGTTACCCCGCAAACCATCCGCCGCGACATCAATCAGCTCGCGGAAGCCAATCTGCTCCGTCGCTACCATGGCGGCGCGGCCTACGATTCCAGTGTTGAAAACACAGCCTATGCGATGCGCGCCGATCAAATGCGCGATGAAAAACAACGCATCGGTGAAGCCATCGCCGCACAGATCCCCGATCACGCCTCGCTGTTCATCAACATCGGCACTACCACCGAGTCGATTGCCCGTGCCCTGCTCAATCACAACCATCTGAAGATCATCACCAATAACTTGCACGTGGCGTCGATGCTCAGTGCCAAGGATGATTTCGATGTGCTGCTGACCGGTGGCAATGTCCGTCGTGACGGCGGTTTGGTCGGTCAGGCGAGTGTGGATTTCATCAATCAATTCAAGGTTGATTTCGCGCTGGTCGGGATTAGCGGGATTGATGAAGACGGCAGTTTGCTGGACTTTGATTATCAGGAAGTGCGGGTTTCGCAGGCGATCATTGCCAATGCGCGGCAGGTGATTCTGGCGGCGGACTCGAGCAAGTTCGGGCGTAATGCGATGATTCGTCTTGGGCCGATCAGTCTGATTGATTGTTTGGTGACCGATCAGCAGCCTGTGCCGGCGTTGGCGCAGTTGTTAAGTCAGCACAAGATTCGCCTGGAAGTCGTTTAACCCTTCTTATCTTCATTGGCTGTACCGACGCCTTCGCGAGCAGGCTCGCTCCCACACTGGAATGCATTTCAAACTGTGGGAGCGAGCCTGCTCGCGAAAGCGATCACTCAAACAACACACCTCTCGCGCCATTAAGCGCCTCCCATGTTCGAAAATTTTCCTTTCCCCTCCCTTCGATGAGTTTTTTCAATCGAAGTCGACTGGCTGTGCGCGTCTTTATCGGCTACCATTTTCGCAAATGAACATTCATGTTCGATTTCCAATATAGAAAATCAAAAGAGCCTGAGGCCAGCCGATGTCCACATCTACCTTGCGTACGCCCCCTATCTCCGAGATCTACGACCTCGCCGTTATCGGCGGCGGGATCAATGGGGTGGGGATCGCAGCGGATGCCGCCGGTCGCGGTCTCTCGGTGTTCCTTTGCGAAAAGGACGACCTCGCCAGCCACACTTCGTCGGCCAGCAGCAAGCTGATCCACGGTGGCCTGCGCTACCTCGAACATTACGAATTCCGCCTGGTGCGCGAAGCACTGGCCGAGCGCGAAGTGCTGCTGGCCAAAGCCCCGCACATCGTCAAGCCAATGCGCTTCGTGCTGCCGCACCGTCCGCACCTGCGTCCGGCGTGGATGATTCGTGCCGGCCTGTTCCTGTATGACAACCTCGGCAAGCGCGAAAAACTGCCAGGTTCGAAAAGCCTCAAGTTCGGCGCCGACAGCGCGCTGAAAAGCGAAATCAAGAAAGGCTTCGAATACTCCGATTGCTGGGTCGACGACGCCCGCCTCGTGGTACTCAACGCCATGGCCGCCCGCGAAAAAGGCGCCCACGTACACACCCAGACCCGTTGCGTCAGCGCCCGGCGCGCCAAAGGTTTGTGGCACCTGAACCTGGAACGCGCCGACGGCAGCCTGTTTTCGATCACCGCCAAAGCGCTGGTGAACGCCGCCGGCCCGTGGGTTGCCAAGTTCATTCGTGACGATCTGAAGATGGAATCGCCGTACGGCATCCGTCTGATTCAAGGCAGCCATATCATCGTGCCGAAACTGTACGAAGGCGATCACGCGCACATTCTGCAAAACGAAGATCAGCGCATCGTTTTCACCATTCCGTACTTGAACAACCACTTCACCCTGATCGGCACCACCGACCGTGAATACACTGGCGATCCGGCGAAGGTCGCCATCACCGAAGGCGAAACCGATTACCTGCTGAAAGTGGTCAACGCACACTTCAAGAAACAAGTCAGCCGCGAAGACATCCAGCACAGCTACTCGGGCGTGCGCCCACTGTGCAACGACGAATCCGACAACCCGTCGGCGGTCACTCGCGATTACACCTTGGCGCTGTCCGGCAGCACTGAAGAAGCGCCGCTGCTGTCGGTGTTCGGCGGCAAGCTGACCACCTACCGCAAACTCGCCGAATCGGCGATGGCGCAACTGATGCCGTTCTTCACCCAGATGCGCCCGAGCTGGACGGCCACCGCCACCCTGCCCGGCGGCGAAGACATGACCACGCCGCAAGCCTTGAGCGCGCTGATTCGTGACAAGTACGACTTTGTGCCGAGCGAGATCGCGCGTCGCTGGTCGACCACGTACGGCAGCCGCACCTGGCGCATGCTCGAAGGCGTTGAAACCCTCGCCGACATGGGCGAACACATTGGCGGCGGGCTCTACACCCGTGAAGTCGATTACCTGTGCAGCGAAGAGTGGGCGACCACGGCGCACGACATTCTGTGGCGTCGTAGCAAGCTGGGGTTGTTTACCACTCCGGCGGAGCAGGAGAAGCTTGCGGCGTATCTGGGTAAGGTTGAGCAGAACCGTAGCAAGATTGAAGCGGCGTGATTTGAACATTGGTTAAACAAAAAGCCCCTGAATCGTAAGGTTCAGGGGCTTTTTGTTTTGTGGGTTTTATTGAATTTCATTGAGTCAGTTAGATCTTTTCCCCCTCACCCCAGCCCTCTCCCCCAGGGGGTAGAGGGGGAAGGGAGCCGATCTCTGCGGGGTTCCAAATCTGCGTTCGGCTCGGTTTCCCAAGTCGCCGTAGTTAGCTCAAACAACCCGGTCAGTCCCCTCTCCCTCCGGGAGAGGGCTAGGGTGAGGGGCTCTTTACCGTTCGGTTTTCCGAACGAGACTCCTCGGTCAATTCGGTTAACCGGATCTACCCATACAAAAAAATCCGCCATAAAACTTTAATCTCTCTATAAATCATCTACTTATCCATTCGTCACTGGTCTGGCACGAGTCATGCTCTACACTCTCTCGACGAATGCCTGTTGTGCCAACACTTCAGGAGCCGTCAGGCATTCGAAGCACAAAAGGGCCGACGAACTGGCTCCATAAAAAAAACAATGTCGAGGAAAATTTGATGCGCATCGTTCCCCATATCCTGGGCGCAGCCATTGCTGCCGCTCTGATCAGCACGCCAGTTTTCGCCGCCGAACTCACCGGCACCCTGAAGAAAATCAACGATTCGGGCACCATCACGCTCGCTCACCGCGACAGCTCCATTCCGTTTTCCTACATTGCAGATGCTTCCGGCAAACCAGTGGGCTACTCCCACGACATTCAGGTGGCTATCGTTGAAGCCCTGAAAAAAGACCTGAACAAGCCCGATCTGCAGGTCAAATACAACCTGGTGACCTCGCAAACCCGTATCCCGCTGATCCAGAACGGCACCGCGGATATCGAGTGCGGCTCGACCACCAACAACGCCGAACGCGCTCAGCAAGTCGACTTCACCGTCAACATCTTCGAAATCGGCACGCGTCTGCTGGTCAAGAAAGACAAGGATGGCAAGCCGTCCTACGCTGACTTCGCCGACCTCAAAGGCAAAAACGTCGTGACCACCGCTGGCACCACGTCCGAGCGCATCATCAAAGCGATGAACGCCGACAAGCAGATGGGCATGAACATCATCTCCGCCAAAGACCACGGCGAATCCTTCAACATGCTGGAAAGCGGTCGCGCCGTTGCCTTCATGATGGACGACGCTCTGCTGGCCGGCGAAGAAGCCAAGGCCAAGAAGCCGAACGACTGGATCATCACCGGTACTCCACAGTCCTTCGAAGCCTATGCGTGCATGGTTCGTAAAGACGACCCGGCCTTCAAGAAAGCCGTCGATGACGCCATCGTTGCGCTGTACAAGTCTGGCGAGATCAACAAGATCTACAGCAAATGGTTCGAGAGCCCGATCCCACCAAAAGGCCTGAACCTCAACTTCCCGATGAGCGACAAGGTAAAAGGTCTGATCGCCACCCCGAGCGACAAGCCGGCGCCTGACGTAAAAATCTGATTCCTGACTAACCTTATCTCCTGAGGGAGCCACTCTCCCTCAGGCGTCTGTTACTACCTGCTGGCTGTACTGTGGAACACTCGACCTGGCGGTTTTCGAGCCGATCGCGTGTGCCCGGCGTTCAACGTCGGACGGGAAAGGATTTTCCCCGAGCGGGTGCTTGTACATCGATCGATCTCGAGGGGAGACCCTAATGAATTACAACTGGGACTGGGGCGTGTTCTTCAAGTCCACCGGCGTCGGCAGCGAGACTTATCTCGACTGGTACGTCACTGGTTTGGGCTGGACCATTGCCATTGCCATCGTGGCATGGATCATCGCCTTGCTGCTGGGCTCCATTCTGGGGGTCATGCGCACTGTGCCAAACCGCATCGTATCGGGCATCGCGACCTGCTACGTGGAACTGTTTCGTAACGTGCCGCTACTGGTTCAGCTGTTCATCTGGTACTTCCTGGTGCCCGATCTGCTGCCGCAAAACCTGCAGGACTGGTACAAACAAGACCTCAACCCGACCACCTCGGCTTACCTGAGCGTTGTCGTGTGCCTGGGCTTGTTCACCGCTGCGCGTGTTTGCGAGCAAGTGCGTACCGGCATTCAGGCGCTGCCACGCGGCCAGGAATCCGCCGCGCGTGCCATGGGTTTCAAGCTGCCGCAGATCTACTGGAACGTGCTGCTGCCCCAGGCCTACCGCATCATCATTCCGCCGCTTACCTCGGAATTCCTCAACGTCTTCAAGAACTCCTCTGTGGCGTCCTTGATCGGTTTGATGGAATTGCTGGCACAAACCAAACAGACCGCCGAATTTTCGGCCAACCTGTTTGAAGCCTTCACCCTGGCCACGCTGATCTACTTCACCCTGAACATGAGCCTGATGCTGCTGATGCGCGTGGTCGAGAAGAAAGTCGCGGTGCCTGGCCTGATCTCCGTGGGGGGCAAATAATGGACTTCGATTTCAGCGGCATCATCCCCGCTATCCCGGGCCTGTGGAACGGCATGGTGATGACCTTGCAGTTGATGGTCATGGGCGTCGTCGGCGGCATCGTGCTCGGTACCATCCTGGCGCTGATGCGCCTGTCGTCGAGCAAACTGTTGTCACGCGTGGCCGGCGCTTATGTGAACTACTTCCGTTCGATCCCGCTGCTGCTGGTGATCACCTGGTTCTATCTGGCGGTGCCGTTCGTGCTGCGCTGGATCACCGGTGAAGACACACCGATTGGCGCGTTCACCTCCTGCGTCGTCGCCTTCATGATGTTCGAAGCCGCGTACTTCTGCGAAATCGTCCGCGCCGGTGTGCAGTCGATCCCCAAAGGTCAGATGGCCGCTGCACAGGCGATGGGCATGACCTATGGCCAGACCATGCGTCTGATCATCCTGCCTCAGGCGTTCCGCAAGATGACGCCGTTGCTGCTGCAACAGTCGATCATCCTGTTCCAGGACACCTCGCTGGTTTACACCGTGGGTCTGGTGGACTTCCTCAACTCCGCCCGCTCCAGCGGCGACATCATTGGCCGTTCCAACGAGTTCCTGATCTTCGCCGGTGTCGTCTACTTCATCATCAGCTTTTCCGCCTCGCTGCTGGTCAAGCGTCTGCAAAAAAGGTTCGCCGTATGATCTCTATCAAGAACATCAACAAGTGGTATGGGGACTTCCAGGTACTGACGGATTGCAGCACCGAGGTCAAAAAAGGCGAAGTGATCGTGGTCTGCGGCCCGTCCGGTTCGGGTAAATCGACCCTGATCAAATGCGTCAACGCGCTGGAGCCGTTCCAGAAAGGCGACGTCGTGGTTGACGGTACGTCGATTGCCGATCCGAAGACCAACCTGCCGAAACTGCGTTCGCGCGTCGGCATGGTGTTCCAGCATTTCGAACTGTTTCCGCACCTGACCATCACCGAAAACCTGACCATCGCGCAGATCAAAGTGTTGGGCCGCAGCAAGGAAGAGGCGACCAAAAAAGGTCTGCAACTGCTCGAGCGCGTGGGTTTGTCGGCGCACGCGCACAAGCATCCGGGGCAACTGTCCGGTGGTCAGCAACAGCGTGTGGCAATTGCCCGTGCGCTGGCGATGGATCCGATCGTCATGCTGTTCGACGAACCGACCTCGGCGCTCGACCCTGAGATGGTTAACGAAGTGCTCGACGTGATGGTGCAACTGGCTCATGAAGGCATGACCATGATGTGCGTGACCCACGAAATGGGTTTTGCGCGCAAAGTGGCCGATCGCGTGATCTTCATGGACGCCGGCAAGATCATCGAAGACTGCCCGAAAGAGGAATTCTTCGGCGACATCAAGGCCCGCTCCGAACGCGCGCAGCACTTCCTCGAGAAAATCCTGCAGCACTAAAAGCAACACACCCGCACCCTGTCTGTGGGGTGCGGGCTGCCTGACAATGAGATCCCCTGTGGCGAGGGGATTTATCCCCGTCCGGCTGCGCAGCAGTCGTAAAACCTGTGCATGCGGTCTTTCAGTTAAACCGCATTGATGGTTTTGGGGCTGCTTCGCAACCCAACGGGGATAAATCCCCTCGCCACAGAGTCCACCTCCAAACCAGCGGTGATTCACAAACAAGTGTTGTGGTTGACCCAAGGCATCTGTGATGAAATGCGACCCCAATCTCTATCGCGCCGCGCCGCCATCACTTGCCGTGAAGCCCCGTCTGATTCGTCATTTGTTCCTGCCGCCGCTGATCATCATTTTGATGGTCGGGTTGGGTTACGCCGGGTTCTGGGTCAGTGAGCACTTTGGCATTCGCAACCTCAGCGAAAACGGCCAGCGCCAGCTCGAACTGAACGCCCGCGCGGTCGAAAGCGAGATCAGCAAATACACCTACCTGCCCAGCCTGCTGGAACTCGAAACCAGTGTGTCGCGGCTGCTGGCCGACCCGACCCCGGAACACCGGCAAACGGTCAATGCTTACCTTGAAGGCCTGAACCGACGCAGTCGCAGTCGGGCCATCTACGTCATGGACACCACCGGCCGCGTCATGGCCACCAGCAACTGGCGCGATGTCGACAGTTACCTCGGTGAAGACCTGTCCTTCCGTGCCTATTTCCAGAAAGCCGTGCGCGGTGAGCCCGGGCGTTTCTACGGCATCGGCAGCACCAACGGCGAACCCGGTTACTACCTCGCCCACGGCCTCGAAGAGCACGGCAAGATCATCGGCGTCGCCGTGGTCAAAGTGCGTCTGGAAGCCATGGAAGAACGCTGGCAGCGCGCGCGTCTCGAAGCGTTTGTCAGCGATGAAAACGGCATCATCATTCTTTCCAGCGATCCGGCACGCCGGCTCAAATCAGTGATTCCGCTGAGCGAGCAAACCAAAGAAAAACTCGCCCGCAGCCTGCAGTACTACTGGTTCCCGCTCAACGAATTGCAACCGCTGGCCCGCGAAACATTGGCCGAAGGTGTGGAGAAACTCACCTTCCCGGCCAACAGCGAAGTGCAGTCAGGCGAGGACGACATCAGCTACCTGGCGCAGACTCGGCCGCTAAGCGACACGCCGTGGAATTTCACCCTGCTCACGCCGCTGCAGGACTTGCGACGCGAGGCGATCAACCAAGGCATTCTCGTCGCCGTGGCGTTCGCACTGGTCGCCTTCCTGCTGATCGCCTGGAACGAGCGACGCAAGGTCATCGCCACCCGCCTCGCCGCCCGCGAAGCCTTGCAGGAAGCCAATAATCAACTGGAGCGTCGGATTACCGAACGCACCACCGACCTGCGCGCCAGCAACGAGCGCTTGAAGAGTCAGATCCGCGAACGCCGTCAGGCCGAAGAGACCTTGCGCCGCGCGCAGGATGAACTGGTGCAGGCCGGCAAACTCGCGGCCATCGGCCAGATGTCGACCAGCATTGCCCACGAATTGAATCAGCCACTGGCCGCGATGCGCACGCTCTCGGGCAACACCGTGCGTTTTCTGGAACGCGGTCAGCTCGACGTCGCCAGCACCAACCTCAAGACCATCAACGACTTGATCGACCGCATGGGCCGAATCACCGCGAGCCTGCGTTCGTTCGCCCGTCGGGGTGACAATCAGGGTCAGGCCAGTCTCGGCAAAGCCGTGGACGCCGCACTGCAATTGCTCGGTGCGCGCGTTGAGCATGCGGCGCTGCAAATCCATCGGCAGTTCATCGACGTGCAAGTGCAGATCGACCAGACTCGCCTCGAACAGATCCTGGTCAATCTGGTCGGCAACGCCCTCGATGCGATGCAGGCGCAACCGCAGCCCGAACTGTGGCTGGAGGGCGAAGAATTCAACGGCAAATATCGCCTGCGCGTGCGCGACAACGGTCACGGCATCGACGCCGAGGCGCGCAAGCATCTGTTCGAGCCGTTCTTCACTACCAAACCCGGCGAACAAGGCCTGGGTCTGGGCCTGACGCTTTCCGCCAGCCTCGCCGCTGCCACCGGCGGTCATCTGGGTGTCGAACACCCGGGCGGCGGCGGAACCACTTTCGTCCTCAGTTTACCGTTGGTAAGCCCTACTCCCGCCGAGCCAATATGAACCAAGAACTCAGTGTGCTGATCGTCGAAGACGACCCCCATGTGCTGCTCGGCTGCCAACAAGCGCTGACGCTGGAAGACATTCCCTGCGTCGGCGTCGGCAGTGCCGAAGAAGCGCTGGAGCGGGTCGGCGACAATTTTGCCGGCATCGTCATCAGCGACATTCGCCTGCCGGGCATCGATGGCCTCGAACTGCTCACGCGCCTCAAGCAGCGCGACCGTAGCCTGCCAGTGGTGTTGATCACCGGGCATGGCGACATCTCCATGGCCGTCGGCGCGATGCAGAAAGGCGCCTACGATTTCATGGAAAAACCGTTCTCGCCGGAACGTCTGGTCGATGTTGCGCGACGTGCGCTCGAGCAACGCAGCCTCGCTCGCGAAGTGTCGTCGCTGCGTCGGCAACTGGCCGAACGTGATTCGCTCGAAGGACGCATCATCGGTCGCTCGCCGGCCATGCAGAACCTGCGCGAACTGATCGCCAACGTCGCCGACACCTCGGCCAACGTGTTGATCGAAGGCGAAACCGGCACCGGTAAAGAACTGGTCGCCCGTTGCCTGCACGATTTCAGTCGGCGCCACAGCAAACAGTTCGTCGCGCTGAACTGCGGCGGTCTGCCGGAAAACCTCTTCGAAAGTGAGATCTTCGGCCACGAGGCCAACGCCTTCACCGGTGCCGGCAAACGGCGCATCGGCAAGATCGAACACGCCGACGGTGGCACGCTGTTCCTCGATGAAGTGGAAAGCATGCCGCTGCCGTTACAGATCAAACTGCTGCGCGTGTTGCAGGAACGCACCCTAGAACGCCTCGGATCGAACCAGAGCGTGGCAGTAGATTGCCGAGTGATCGCAGCGACCAAATCCGACCTCGACGAGTCGAGCAAGGCTGGCGAATTCCGCAGCGATTTGTACTACCGCCTCAACGTGGTGACGCTGGAATTGCCGCCCCTGCGCGAGCGCCGCGAAGACATTTTGCAACTGTTCGAACACTTCACTCAGCAATCGGCCCTGCGCTTCGACCGCGCGTTGCCGGAACTGGACAACCAGACCTTGTCGAACCTGATGAGCCACGACTGGCCGGGCAACGTGCGTGAATTGCGCAACGTCGCTGAGCGCTTTGCTCTCGGCCTGCCGGCGTTCAAAAAGTCCGGTGCCAACAGCGGCGGACAAGGCCTGGGCTTTGCCGAAGCGGTGGAAGCCTTCGAACGCAACCTGCTCAGCGATGCATTGCAGCGCAGCGGCGGTAACCTGACTCAGGCGAGTCTTGAGCTGGGCATGGCCAAGACCACACTGTTCGACAAAGTAAAAAAATACGGCCTGAGCCATTAAGCGAGAACGACGTGGATCTGTTTTTCAAAGCGCTGTTGGGCGCAGCGGTGGTGCTGATCATCGCGGCGCTGTCGAAGACCAAAAATTACTACATCGCCGGATTGGTGCCGCTGTTTCCGACGTTTGCGCTGATTGCGCATTACATCGTCGGCAAGGGACGTTCGATCGAGGATTTGAAGACCACGATCGTGTTCGGGATGTGGTCGATCATTCCGTACTTCGTCTATCTGGCGACGCTCTATGTGATGGTAGACCGGATGCGGCTGGAGGCGTCGTTGGCGGTGGCGGCGGTGGCTTGGTTGATGGCGGCCACGGTGTTGGTGACGGTTTGGGTGCGCCTGCACAGTTAAGGTCAAAAGCGACCCTCACCCCAGCCCTCTCCCGGAGGGAGAGGGGCAGACCGCGGTGTCGTTCAAGTTACATCGACCTGAAAAACCGAGTCGATTATGGATTCAGCGAAGCACGCTCAGGTCGGCGAATCACTTCAGCATCCCCCAATCAGTCCCCTCTCCCTCGGGGAGAGGGTTAGGGTGAGGGGCTTTTTGGCTCCTGCCCCATATCAGCTAACCGTCCCACCCTTCGACTCGGCCATGATCTGCCGAATGGCCCCGACAAATGTTTCTACCGGTTGTCCGCCCGTCACCGCGTACTGGCCGTTAAACACCACCGTCGGCACCGAACTCACTCCCCGCTGCAACCATACCTGCTCTTCTTCGCGCACCTCATCGGCAAATTCGTCCGACGCCAGAATCGCCTCGGCCCGCTGGCGATCCAGCCCGACACTCTCAGCAATCTGCACCAGTTGGCCGTGATCGGAAGGATTGCCGCCATCGCTGAAATACGCCTTGAACAACGCTTCCTTCAACGGCAACTGCAACCCCTCAAGCTCCGCCCAATGCAGCAAACGGTGCGCATCGAAGGTGTTGTAAATGCGGCTGTTGGAATCGGTGCGAAAAGCAAACCCCAGTTCTGCACCACGAGCGCGGATCGCGTCGCGATTCTTCTGCGATTGCTCCGGCGTCGAGCCGTACTTTTCTTGAATGTGCTCGGCGATGTTCTGCCCGTCAGCGCCCATTTTCGGATTCAGCTCGAACGGCTGGAAGCGGATCTCGGCCTGCACTTCGTTGCGCAGGATTTCCAGCGCTTTCAGCAAGCCATACAAACCAACAACGCACCACGGGCAGGACACGTCGCTGACAAAATCGATTTTCAGAGCGGAATTCATCAAACACCTCGCAGGGGAAATCGTGCGGGAAAGTTTGCACGATACACCTGACCCGGATTTTTTGGTGTCCCTGTTGGCCCCTTCGCGAGCAGGCTCGCTCCCACATTTGGAATGCACTCCCCTGTGGGAGCGAGCCTGCTCGCGAAGAGGCCTTCATTAACGCCACACATCCGATGGTTACAGCAGATTCCCGCCCACCACCGGCTCAATCTGCGCCCAATGCGAAGTGTCTTCCCGGTGCGCCTGCAAATACGGCAACACTGCCGCCAGCAACGGTTCCTTGAACGCCTCCTGGAACCGATGCGCCAATCCCGGAATCAGCTTCAACTGACTGCCACGAATATGCGCCGCCAGGTGCACGCCATGCATCACCGGCAACAACGGATCGGCCGTGCCATGCACCACCAGCGTCGGTACGCGCAACTGGTTGAGCAATGCAACGCGGCTAGGCTCGGCGAGGATCGCCATGATCTGCCGCTTCACACCCTCGGGATTAAACGCGCGGTCATAGGAAGCCGCTGCCTGTTGCAGCAAAACCTGCCGATCATCCGTCACCGCCGGGCTACCCAGCGCCGCCAGCAAATCCGCCTGCTGCTCCAACGCCACCTGACGATTCGGTGCGCCACGTCGCGACAACAACTGCACCAGCGCTGCACTCGGCGCCGGCAAGCCTTCCGCGCCAGAAGTGGTCATGATCAGCGTCAGGCTCTCGACCCGCTGCGGCGCCATCGCCGCCATGTGCTGAGCGATCATGCCGCCCATGCTCGCGCCCAAGACGTGGAATTGCTCAACATGCAGCGCGTCCATCAGCCCCAGCGCATCATCGGCCATGTCCGTCAGGCTGTACGGCGCCGACACCGGCAGACCGAGTTTGTAGCGCAGCACTTCGAAGGTCAGGTTGGCCTCCTCCGGCGCCTGGCGCCAGGTCGACAATCCGACGTCGCGGTTGTCATAGCGGATCACCCGAAAACCCTGCTGACACAGCGCGACCACCACCTCATCCGGCCAGTGGATCAACTGCCCGCCCAGGCCCATCACCAGCAGCAACGCCGGATCCGACGCGCGACCAATGCTCTGATAAGCGATACTGACTTGTTGCAGATCGACGTGCTCGGTCGGCACGTTGACATCGCAACGCGCGGCCGCCATCGACGGCGCACCGAACAAAAGCGCGGCCAGCATGGCCGCGACTGATAAAAACAGCTTGTGCATGAAAAACACCGAAACGCAGAACCCCAGTAGAGCGCGAGTCTGATGAAGTTTGTTCAAGCGCGCTGCCACAGTTGCGTGACAGTTTGATGAAGAGTGCCGAGCGGTCATTGCGCCTCTCGATCAGACGCGGTCGACAGCCTCGCCAACATGAGACAAACTCACCACCATCGCTGAATCAGCAAATTCTATTCATGGAGCCATCGGTGCTTGAGATCCGCCACTTGAAAACCCTGCATGCCCTGCGCGAGGCCGACAGCCTTGTCGACGCGGCTGATCGCCTGCATCTGACGCAGTCGGCGCTGTCCCACCAGTTCAAGGAACTGGAAGAGCGTATGGGCATGCAATTGTTTGTGCGCAAGACCAAACCAGTGCGTTTCACCAGCGCCGGTTTGCGCCTGCTGCAACTGGCCGATGCGACCCTGCCGCTGCTGCGTGCCGCCGAGCGTGACATCAGCCGCTTGGCCGGTGGCACCGCCGGGCGTTTGCACATGGCGATCGAATGCCACAGCTGCTTTCAGTGGCTGATGCCGACCATCGACCAGTTCCGCGATGCCTGGCCGGAAGTCGAGCTCGATCTGGCCTCGGGTTTTTCCTTTGCACCGCTGCCGGCATTGGCGCGCGGCGATCTGGATCTGGTGGTGACATCCGATCCGTTGGAAATCGCTGGTATCACTTATGTACCGCTGTTCACTTATGAAGCGATGCTGGCGGTGGCCAATCAGCATGCGCTGGCGAGCAAACCGTACATCGTGCCTGAGGATTTGCTCACGGAAACATTGATCACTTATCCGGTGGAGCGTGATCGGCTGGACATCTTCACGCGCTTTCTAGAACCGGCGGATATTGAGCCGGCGCAGGTACGGACTTCAGAGCTTACGGTGATGATGATGCAACTGGTCGCCAGTGGCCGTGGCGTGTGCGGCATGCCGCATTGGGCGCTGCACGAATACAGCTCGCGCGGTTACGTGAAGGCCAAGCGGCTGGGTGAGAAAGGCCTGTTCGCCACGCTGTACGCGGCGATCCGTGCGGACATGCTGGATGCGCCGTACATGCGCGATTTCTTGCTGACGGCGAAGGACACTTCATTCTCGACATTGGATGGGGTTAGCGCGGTTCGCTAAAACCCAAATCAAAAGATCGCAGCCTTCGGCAGCTCCTACACAAAACCCTGTAGGAGCTGCCGAAGGCTGCGATCTTTTGATCTTTATGCCTGAGGCAGTTCACGCCACATATGGATCTTGTCGAAGTAGTCTTCGCCAACCCGCACCGCCAATGGCTCCAGACCAAACTGGATAAAGCCGCAACGCTCGTAGAGTTTGAACGCCGCGTCATTGCCGGCAGTAACGGTCAATTGAACGACCTTCAGCGCCGGATGATTCTGCGCCTCGGCCAACGCCGCTTGCACCAGTTCATAGCCCAAACCGTGCTGTCGAAAATCCGCCGACACATACATTCCGAACAACGTGGCTTTATGCCGAGCCTTCTCCCGAGGCTCAAACGCCAGCCCGACAATTCCGGCCAGCGTGCCACCCTCGAATGCCCCAAGCACCACATCGAGCTTGCTGGTCAGCCGCCCTTCCCACCAGCTCAACGGCATCACCGCGCGCTCACGCACGCTGGAGGTAAACGCCTGCGGATGGCGATCGTAAGCCTCCAACATCAACTCCCGATAAGCCAGGGCATGACTGGCATCCAGCCGTTCTATCCACATGCTCAAGCCGCCCTTCGTTGCTCAAGCATCAATCGCACGGCCAACCCGGCCAACACAAAACCCATGAAGTAACGCTGCATCGCCAGCCATGTCGGATTACGCACGAACCACGAAGCAATTCCTGCTGCGAACAACGCGATCAGCAGATTGACGGTAAAACTCACGCTGATCTGCGTCAGCCCGAGGATCAGGCTTTGGGTGAACACCGAGCCGTGCTCAGGCGTGATGAACTGCGGAAACACCGAGAGATAAAAAACCGCAATTTTCGGGTTCAAAGCACTGGTGAGAAAACCCATGGTGATCAGTTTGCGCGACGAATCTGGTGGCAATTGCTGTGCCTCAAACGGCGAACGCGCACCGGGTTTCACCGCTTGCCACGCCAGCCACAGCAGGTACAACGCACCCGCCCACTTCAGCACTTCATAAGCCATCGGCACCGCGAGGAACACTGCCGTCAAACCCGCTGCTGCGGCAAACATATGCACAAAAAATCCCGCGACCACGCCCAGCAACGAGGTGACCCCGGCCCTGCGCCCCTGACAGATCGAACGCGAGATCAGGTAGATCATGTTCGGCCCCGGCGTCAGTACCATCAGTAACGCAGCGGCGGCGAATATCAGCAGGTCTTGAAGCGGGATCATGGCAAAGTCCTTTGCGTGGATGATCAGGCGATGGCGGTCAGCGAGGCTCGATAAAACGGCAGGATCACATCGCGTGTCAATGGCGCCAAAACGACATCGCCGTCAGTGGCCGGGTCGATCCAGATCACTTCTTCGATTTCCGCTGCCGGGGAAACGTCGGCGTTGATTGTCAGTTGAAAGATATCGGCCTGTACGACACATCCCGGTTCGTTGGCAGCAGGTGCAGAAAACTGACCCAGGAAGATCGCTTGCGCCGGATCAATCTGCAGATCCAGTTCTTCTTCCAGCTCACGGGCCAGGGCATGCACCGGCAATTCGTGCGCTTCGATCTTGCCGCCCGGTTGCATGAACGCCGTGGTGCCGCGTTTGCGTACCAATAGAGTTTGGCCATTCGCGTTAAGCAGCAGAGCGGCGGCGATGCGGATGATGCGGGACGAACCAGTGGATGTCAGTGTCATGAGGTGAAAATAGCCTTGGGCGAAAAGCCGTCAGGATCCCACGCTGGGCCAATGCTCGCCACTTTCAAGATGACTTCATAGGCAAATCTGACGCCTTCGCGAGCAGGCTCGCTCCCACAGGGGAATGCATTTCAGAAGTGGGAGCGAGCCTGCTCGCGAAGGCGTCAGCCCAGCCGACAAGTTTGCCCACCAGCCTCTTGTGGGCCAGTATGCGCAGCAGCATCCGGCCGGGCATTCAAGGTAAACCGATGACACTTTCCTTCGACGACATCACCTGGCACCGCGCCGTCGGGCAATTGATCGAGGCGCTGGACAAGCCGAATTTCTGGGCGCAACTGGTGCGTTTGCTTGATCAGTACATGCCGTTCGATAGCTGGGTGGCGCTGCTGTTTAGCTCAGACCAACATCCGCAAGTCTTCGCCGCCAGCCCCGGCGTGGAAGGTATCCCGGACGCCCTGTTCGAAGATTACCTGCGCGGCGTGTACCTGCTCGACCCGTTCTATATCGCCAGTCGCGAACAATCGCGCTCGGGGTTGTATCGTCTGTGGGAAGTCGCGCCCGAGCATTTTGAGCAGACCGAGTATTACCAGCGATACTTTCGTCTGAATGTGGTCGCCGACGAAATCCAGTTCAATTGTCAGCTCGAAGGTGATCGCACGTTGTGTCTGTCGCTGGGCAGCAAACAGCGTTTCAGCAGCGAGCAGATTGCCTTGTTGTCACTGATCCAGCCGTGGGTGCTCGCGCTGTTGCGCCAGCGTCTACCCTATGAAACCAACGAAACTACCGCGCCCGCCTCCGCCGATTGGCGGGTGCAACTGGAAACTTCGGTGCAACAACTCAAGGGCGCGCAACTGACCGCCCGCGAACTGGATGTCGGGCGTTTGATGCTCAGCGGTTGCTCCAGTAAAGAAATCGCCCGTAAGCTGGAAATCTCCGTAGAAACCGTGAAAGTCCATAAGAAACACATGTACAGCAAGCTGGGGATCAAATCCCAGTCCGAGCTGTTTTCGATTTTTCTTCAGGCACAAAACGCCTGAAACAGCTTTCCTGTGTCGATGAATCCCCTGTGGCGAGGGGATTTATCCCCGTCCGGCTGCGCAGCAATCGTAAAACCTGTGCATGCGGTCTTTCAGTTAAACCGCAGTGATGGTTTTGGGGCTGCTTCGCAACCCAACGGGGATAAATCCCCTCGCCACAAAGGCCCATCCAATAGGTTTGCAATCCACTGAGTCCGAACCAAGGAAACCGTATGAGCCTGTCACTCCTGAGCCGCTACGCCTTCTTTGCCGTCTGCGTGATTTTCACCCTCGCCAGCCTGCCTTTTCTCGACCACGACTGGCTGTGGCCGATCACCGCCGTCACCGGCGTCCTCAGCCTGATCGGTCTGTTCGACCTGCTGCAGACCCCGCACGCCGTGCGCCGCAACTACCCGATCCTCGGCAACATCCGCTACCTGGTTGAAGGCATCCGCCCGGAAATTCGCCAATACTTGCTGGAATCCGACAGCGACGCCCTGCCCTTCTCCCGCGCCCAGCGCTCGCTGGTTTATTCCCGAGCGAAGAACGAAACCGCCGACAAACCGTTCGGCACGCTGATTGACGTTTACCAGTCCGGCTTCGAATTCATCGGCCACTCGATGCGCCCGGCGCCGTTGAGTGACCCGAACAGTTTCCGCGTCACCGTCGGCGGCCCGCAGTGCTCGCAGCCTTACTCCGCGTCGGTGTTCAACATCTCGGCGATGAGCTTCGGCTCGCTCAGCGCTAACGCCATTCGTGCGTTGAACCAAGGCGCGAAACTCGGCAACTTCGCCCACGACACCGGCGAAGGCAGCATCAGCCCGTATCACCGGGAAAACGGCGGCGACCTGACCTGGGAACTGGGCAGCGGCTACTTCGGCTGCCGCACCAGCGACGGCCGTTTCGACCCGGAGCGCTTCGCCACCCAAGCGCAAAACCCGCAAGTACGGATGATCGAAATCAAAATGAGCCAAGGCGCCAAACCCGGCCACGGCGGCATCCTGCCGAAACACAAAGTCACCAAAGAAATCGCTGAAACCCGTGGGATCATGATGGGCGAAGACTGCGTGTCGCCATCGCGTCACAGCGCGTTTTCCACGCCGATCGAAATGATGCATTTCATCCAGCAACTGCGTGAACTGTCCGGCGGCAAACCGGTGGGTTTCAAGTTCTGCCTCGGCCATCCGTGGGAGTTCATGGGCATCGCCAAAGCCATGCTGGAAACCGGCATCCTCCCCGACTTCATCGTCGTTGACGGTAAAGAAGGCGGCACCGGCGCGGCGCCCGTGGAATTCACCGACCACATCGGCGTGCCGATGCGCGAAGGCCTGCTGTTTGTGCACAACACCCTGGTCGGCCTCAACCTGCGCGACAAAATCAAACTCGGCGCCAGCGGCAAGATCGTCAGCGCCTTCGACATCGCCAGCGTGCTGGCCATCGGCGCCGACTGGGCCAACTCGGCGCGCGGCTTTATGTTCGCCATCGGCTGCATTCAGTCGCAAAGTTGCCACACCAATAAATGCCCGACCGGCGTCGCCACACAGGACGCTTTGCGCCAACGTGCGCTGGTGGTTCCGGACAAAGCGCAGCGGGTGTTCAACTTCCATCGCAGCACGCTGAAAGCGCTGGCGGAAATGCTCGCGGCGGCGGGGCTTGAGCATCCGTCGCAACTGTCGGCCAAGCATCTGGTGCGACGCATGTCGGCAACCGAAATCAAACTGTTCTCGGAGCTGCACGTGTTCTTGAAACCCGGTGAATTGCTCACGGGCGAAGTGAGCGGCGCATTCTATTCGCGGATGTGGCAGATGGCGCGGGCGGACAGTTTTGAGCCGAATGAAATCGCGGCGGCATAAGGTTGAATGCGCCAGTCTTAACCACAGGCTGGCGCCTCAAATTTCATACTCGCGAAACAATACAAAGCGGAAAAAACAGTACCCGAGCAATAGATTCAGCACGGTAAAGGACGCCACTGTGATCAGCCCGTGCAGCGCGTGAGCATCGCCAATCAAGCCGATGCCCACACTCACGCCAGCCATCACACAGATGAACAGCAGATAGCTGAGCAATGACGTTCCCGTCTCGAAGGTGTAAAGCATGTTCACGTACAGCGTGAACGCCGCCGCCACGCAAAACGCAGCGAAGTTACTGGCCGCCTGGGACAAGCCACCGGCACTGCACATGACGAAAAATACCTGCCAGTGGATCAACGCATCGGCCAGGCCGATGACCATTAATGCTGAAAATCCTTTCATTAGCGTTCCTTGCCATGATTTGACAGGCATTCACGCTAAGTCAGAAATCGAGCGCGGTCTACTGTCAGAAATTACAGGTAAGGCGCCTCTTTCGACGAGCGGTGCGGGCGCATTACTGCGGCAATCGGTCGTGCGGCTCGTTTATAGAAAGCAAAAGATCGCAGCCTCCGGCAGCTCCTACAGGAAACACGTTCCAAGGTAGGAGCTGCCGAAGGCTGCGATCTTTTGTTTCAGAGGCTATGAATCAGGAAGCCGAACGCGCCGCACCTTGTGTGACTTGCGTCGGTTGCAGCTTGAACACGTAGAACAACACGGTCAGCAACACCAGGAACGCAGGCCCCACATACAGCGCCACGCGCGTGTCCGGGAAGTACGCCATCAGGCCGACCACCAGCACCAGAAACGCCAGGGCAAAATACGAGCTGACCGGGTACAGCCACATTTTGTACTTGAGGCCGGCACGCTCGCTGGCGCTCAGGCCTTTGCGGAACTTCAGTTGCGCCAGCAGGATCATCACCCAGGTCCAGATCGCGCCGAAGGTCGCAATCGAGGTCACCCAGACGAAGACTTTTTCCGGCACCAGATAGTTGAGCATTACGCCCAGGAGCAACACCGCAATCGACAGCAGCAATGCACGACGCGGCACACCGTTGTTCGACGTCTTGGCGAAACCGGCCGGGGCCTGACCGTTCTGCGCCAGGCTGTAGAGCATGCGCCCGGTGCTGAAGATGCCGCCGTTGCACGACGACAGCGCCGCGGTGATCACCACGAAGTTGATGATGCCGGCAGCGGTTTTGATGCCCAGACGTTCAAACGTCATCACAAACGGGCTGCCCTGGGTGCCGATTTCATTCCACGGGTAGATCGACAGGATCACGAACAACGCGCCCACATAGAACAACAGAATCCGCCAGAACACCGAGCCGATCGCGTCGGGAATGGTCTTCTGCGGGTTTTTCGCTTCACCGGCGGTCAGGCCGATCATCTCGACACCGAGGTAGGCGAACATGACCATTTGCAGCGACATCAACACGCCGGTCACGCCGTTAGGCATGAAGCCGCCGTGGGCCCACAGATTGGAAATGCCCAGCGCCACGCCGTCATTGCCGAAACCGAAAGCGATGATGCCGACGCCGCCGATGACCATGGCAATGATGGTGACGATCTTGATCAGCGCGAACCAGAATTCGAATTCACCGAAGGCTTTTACCGCGATCAGGTTGATCGAGCCCATGCTGATCAGCGCCGCGAGGGCCCAGATCCAGCGCGGTACGTCGGGGAACCAGATGCCCATGTACACGGCCACTGCAGTGATTTCGGCGACGCAGGTCACCAGCCACAGGAACCAGTAATTCCAGCCAGTAAGGAAGCCGGCCAATGGGCCGAGGTAGTCTTGCGCATAGCGGCTGAACGAACCGGCGACCGGGTTGTGCACGGCCATTTCGCCGAGGGCGCGCATGATCACCAGGATCGCCAGGCCGCCAAGAATGTAGGAAATCATGATCGCCGGGCCGGCCATTTCGATGGCCTTGGCCGAACCTAAAAACAGACCGACGCCGATACAGGCACCGAGCGCCATCAGGCGAATGTGCCGTTCGCCGAGTTCGCGTTTGAGCGGACCGCCCTGAGCGGTTTCGCCGTGAGGCAGGTGATTGCCGACTGGCATGGGGTACAACCTCGTCTTGTTATTGGATATGACCACCGAGTGTCGCAACGTCGGCCGGTAAGCCTTGGCTGCCGTGAAACCGCGTCGGCCTCGTGGGCAAACGCGTCTTGTAGGACAAAACCTGCAAGATCAGCGGGGCGTGCAGTATAAAAAGCCTTGGGCAGGGCTTTTCACTCTATAAACCACAACATTCAGCGACAACTCTCGGCAAAAGCCCGGTTTGCGGAGAGGCATTCCCTGCTACACGTAGGAATATTCGCCACCGAAAAAGGCGCCGAGTATTGCACAGCATTGGTGCATCGTCATGTCCCTGCTTTGGCAATATTGACGGATGGATAGCTCTATACCGGCCATTTCCAGCCTTCGTTCACTCTGTCAGCAGACGGGGTTTCTTGTGGCGAGGGGATTTATCCCCGTTGGGCTGCGCAGCAGTCGCAAAGCCTGCAAATGCATTCTCACAGAAGGATTGAGATGTCTGGATTTGGGGCTGCTTCGCAGCCCAACGGGGATAAATCCCCTCGCCACAGATCATTCACTTATCTCAGACATTTCCTTCAGGGATTGCAGATCCGAATCGGACGACCGGGCACAAGTCTTGATGTGTGATCAATCAATGCAAGGAAGCAATATGACCGTCCAACCCAACTCCCACCGTCTACGCCAAGGCCGATTCTCCGAACCCGGCCGCGCCTATTTCATCACCTCAGTCATTCACCAGCGCCAACCCGTCTTCGCCGATTGGCAAACAGGCCGAATGCTCGTGGCAGAGCTTCGCAAGGCACATGACCAAGGCTGCGTAGAGTCCATTGCGTGGGTGGTGATGCCTGACCATTTCCATTGGCTGGTGCAGCTGCAAAGCGGTTCGCTCGCGGAGGTCATTGGTGCAATAAAAGCGCGCTGCACTCAGGCCGTCAATCAGAAAACCGGGAAACAAGGGCCGTTGTGGCAGAGCGGCTTCCACGACCGTGCGATTCGTGATGATGAGGATTTGCTGCCGTTCGCCCGGTACATCGTGGCCAATCCATTGCGGGCTGGTTTGGTCAAGAAGATAGGTGACTACCCGCTCTGGGATGCCTGCTGGCTGTAACCCCACTTCATTGGTTTAGATAACCTGTGGCGAGGGGATTTATCCCCGTTCGGCTGCGCAGCAGTCGCCAAACCAATCAATGCGGTGTGTCAGAAAAACTGCATTGGCTGGTTTTGGGGCGGCTTCGCCACCCAGCGGGGATAAATCCCCTCGCCACAAAATCTCCAACCTCACAGCCATGTGCCGCTCTTCCAGATTTATTCAGCAACTCTCGCCACCCAACCCGTCACAATTTTTTCACCACTGCCAACCACCGTCTAAGCTTCAAACAAGTCCGATCAATCTGCGTGAATGGATCAATCGACTATGGGCGCTTTGTGGCAAACCGATTCGAGTAAATCTGTGGTTCCGACTGAGAGTGTGGATCAAGCGCCTGTCCCCGAAAAACCACGCCGTCCCCGGCATGGCTGGAAGGCTTTCTGGTTATTACTGCTGATTATTGCAATCGTGGTGGGAATGGCTGCGGCCAAGGAAATGCGCACCTCGCGTTTCCAGTCGAGTGAGCTGAGCAAATTCGCCGCCTCGCTGACCTACAAACTGGAACCGGGCCCCAGTGAAGCGATTCACTACCCCGGCAACGGCCCTTTCGATTTGCGCCTGGGTTACAGCGCCCTCGATGAATTCCTGCCGCGTCTGCTCAAGCGTAATTACGTGATCACCGAGCAGACCCGCTTTTCCCCCGCCCTGCTCAGCTACACCGGCAAGGGCCTGTTCGTGCCCTATTCGGAAAAGATTCAGGCCGGCCTGACCATCACCGATTGCCGCGCTGCGCCGCTGTACAAATACAACTATCCGCAGCAGCTCTACTCGAACTTCGCGGCGATCCCGCCGGTGGTGGTCAGCAGTCTGTTGTTTATTGAAAACCGCTTTCTGCTCGACCCCAAACAACCCCGGGCCAACCCGGCGGTGGACTGGCCGCGCTTCGGCATGGCGGCGTGGTCGCAAGTGGCGAAGTTGCTGCACCTGCCCGGCCAGTCAGCCGGCGGAAGCACCCTGGCCACGCAACTGGAAAAATATCGCCACTCGCCGGATGGCCTGACCGTGTCAGGCGCCGAGAAGATCCGCCAGATGATTTCCGCCAGCGTGCGCGCCTATCAGGACGGCCCGGACACCCTGGGTTCTCGGCAGAACATCGTCCGCGATTACCTCAACAGTGTGCCGCTGTCGGCAGTCCCGGGGCACGGTGAAGTGCACGGCATGGCCGAAGGCTTGCGCGTCTGGTACGGCAGCGATTTCAACAAAGCCAACGAACAACTCAACAGCCCGGCCACCGACCCGAAAACCATGGCCGACAAAGGTCTGGCCCTGCGTGAAATGCTCTCGCTGATGATCGCCCAACGCCGTCCTTCGCACTACTTGACCAAAGGCCGCGAAGAACTCGCCGACCTCACCGACAGCCACCTGCGTCTGCTTAAACAGAACGGCGTGATCGACAGCGCACTGGCCGATGCCGCGCTCGCCAGCAAGGTCACTTATCGCGACTGGCAGACCCAGCCGACCATCCAGCCGATTGAAACCAATAAAGGCATCAGTGTCGCCCGCAGTCGCTTGGCGAGCATGCTCAACCGTCCGCTGTACGACCTCGATCGTCTCGACCTCTCGGCCACCAGCACCCTGCAAGGCGACCTGCAAATGCAGGCCACCGAGTACCTGAAAAAACTCGCCGACCCGGCCTTCGCCGCCGAAATCGGCCTGATGGGTGAACGTCTGCTGACGCCCACCAGCACCACCCAGGTTCGCTACAGCTTCACCCTGTTCGAGCTGACCCCGGACGGCTCGCGCGTGCGCATCCAGACCGACAGCACCGATCAGCCCTTCGACATTAATGAAGGCAGCAAACTCGAACTCGGCTCGACGGCGAAAATGCGCGTGCTGACCACTTACCTGCAAATCATCTCCGAGTTGCACGACAAATACGCGGGCATGTCTGTACCGGAACTGAAGAAAGTCGAGGTGCCGGATCAGGATCGCCTGAGCCGCTGGGTCATCGATTATCTGGTGCAAAACAAGGATCGCGACCTGTCGAAAATGCTCGGCGCCGCGCTTGATCGCAAATACTCGGCGAGCCCCGGCGAAGCGTTTTTCACCGGCGGCGGGCTGCACTTTTTCCACAACTTTCGCAAGGAAGACAACGGCCGCCTGCCGACCCTGCGCGATGCATTGCGCGAGTCGATCAATCTGCCGTTCATTCGCCTGATGCGCGATGTGGTGCGCTACGTCACCTACTCCGGCCCGAACAGCAGCGCCGAATTGCTCAAGGACGACCGCGACCCTCGGCGTCAGGAATACCTGGCCAATTTCGCCGACCGCGAAGGCACCGCGTTCCAGCTCAAGTTCTGGAAAAAGTACAAAAACAAGGACACCCAAGCGCGCCTCGAAACCTTCCTCGACAGCATGCGCCCGACCCCGATCCGCATGGCCGCCGTGCACCGTTATCTATTGCCGGATGCCAGTCAGGAAGACTTCAACACCTTCGTCCGCGCTCACCTCAAAGGCGCCAAGCTCAACGAAAAACTCACCGACGATCGCTTGATTCGCCTCTACGATTCCTACGGCCCGGGCAGCTATGATTTGCCCGATCAGGGCTTCATCGCCAAGGTGCACCCGCTGGATCTGTGGATGATGGGCTACCTGCTGCACAACCCGGACGCGACCTTCAGTCAGATCGTCAAAGCCAGTCACTTTGAGCGTCAGGAAGTCTATAGCTGGCTGTTCAAGAGCAAACACAAAGGCGCGCGCGACAGCCGCATTCGCACCATGCTCGAAATCGAAGCGTTCCTTGAAATTCACCAGCGCTGGCAGAAAGTCGGCTACCCGTTCGACCACTTGGTGCCATCGCTGGCGACCGCGATCGGCAGCTCAGGCGACCGTCCTGCGGCGCTGGCCGAACTGATCGGCACCATCCTCAACGACGGCGTGCGCATGCCGACCCTGCGCATCGACAGCCTGCATTTTGCCGCCGGCACGCCGTACGAAACCCTCGTGACCAATGATCCTCACGTCGGTAAACGAGTGATGCCATCCGAAGTCGCCACGGCCATGCGCGAGGCGCTCTCGCAAGTGGTCGACTCCGGCACCGCCAAGCGTGTTTCTGGCAGTTTCAAAACCGCCGACGGTACGCCGTTGGTCATGGGCGGCAAGACCGGCACCGGTGATAACCGCATCGAAGCGATTGGCTCGGGCGGGCGGATTCTCAGCTCGAAATCGATCAACCGCACCGCGACCTTCGTGTTCTACATCGGCGACCATCACTTCGGCACGCTAACGGCGTTTGTCCCGGGACGCTCGGCGGAAAACTTCAAGTTCACCTCGGCGCTGCCCGTGCAGGTGCTCAAAGGCATGGCGCCGATTCTGTCGCCGTATCTGCAGCCTGACTCCCACACCCGCTGCGAGGTGCCTGTCGTCGCCCAGCGCAATTGAAATATTCGGTAAACCCTGCAAACACTGCGATACACAAACGATAACTATGTATCGCATGCTCTCCTGAGCAGCCGCGCAAACTGACATCCTTTCTACGCCAAAAGGATTTTGCGCATGTTCGACTCCCGTGCCCGGGGCATTCACTTCGAGACCTTGAAAAAGGCCATTCCAGCGGTGCTGATCAAGGCCTCGGCGAAACGCCGGGCCGAGTTGCGCGAGACCCGAGCGCAACTGCCGGGCTGGTTTACCAAAGCGTCGAACACCCAACAACAGACGCTGAAACTCGCTATCGAGGCGCTGCACCTGCGCCAGAACGAGCGGGACGCGCTGTTCGACAAGGTGCAGAGCATCGAAATCTTTGCAAAAAACCTGCTGGCGCCGGAACTGCAAAAACTCGACGAAAAATTCGATGCCGACAAGACCTGGCTACGGCTGTACGCGCCAAAAAGCCTGGGTATTTTCGGTCTGAAGACCGAGGCGCTGACGGTCAAGACCCTGTCCCTGCTGCAAGCCGCTCTGCATAACTTTGAATACGACGAGACCCGGCCCGGTTATTACGACGCGAGTTCGTGTTTCATCAGCCGGCCGGACGCCAATGGTCATTTCGAACCGGTCGTAACGTCGGTCAGCATCGATGCCTTTGCCCGACTGTGTCGGCGCCTGAATATCGGTGAGCAATATCAACGCTACCTGAAAGACTTCCTGCGCCCGCCCGGAAACCGCTTGGTCGAGCATCTGCTGCAGGAGATCAATGGCGCCTGGTACAAGCAGTCGCTGCACGCGGCAGCCTGTCTGGCACTGATCAAAAAAGACATCCGCCAGAGCGACTACGACTCCTTGATGAAAGTGGTCGAGGGCCACAGCGTCATCATGGATGGGAAAAAACAACTGCGTTTTCGCGGCCTGAGCATCATGGGCCTGCGCCTGACCGGTTGCGTCCTGTTCGTACCGTGCGAGGCGCAGCGCTACAGCAATGGCGCGCTGATGGCCTGGATCCCCGACGACCCGGAACACCCGCTCAAGCGCTACTCCAGTTATCAGGCGTTCCAGCAGGAGCTGACCCGGCAACTGACTGCTCGCCCTTCCGCCAGCAACCTCGGCCCCGATGCCGGTAAACCGACGGTTTATCAACTGTTCTTCAGTCGCTTCGTTGCACAAAAAGACCGGCCCTACTATTTCCGCCGTTTCACCGAAACCGTCGATGACGGCCCAACGCGCTCGTTTATCGACAAGTGGCGATACCACGAACTGGTGCAGCTCGGCGAACGACTGGTGTTGCACGCCGCTATTCCGGCACCGCGTGAATTGGCGGTTCGTCAGGACCCACTGACGACAGCGGACTTCCACATCATCGACTGCAACCTGCCGGGCAAAGGACTTTGGGAGGACTTCGAGCTGTGGCCGGTGCTGCATGAAAGCGCGCTCGATCAGATAATCAGCGATGCCAGAGTCATCGCCGTGCCCAACGCCGACGAAGACGCCAAAGCGCGTTCCGAACGCTGGGCCAACTACCTGAACATCGGTTTTATCGCGCTCGGCGCCTTTGCACTGGTCGTGCCCGGACTGGGCGAACTGATGTTGCTCGCCACGGCCGGGCAATTGCTCTACGAAACGTTTGAAGGTGCAGTGGAGTTGAGTGAGGGTGATCGGCAAGCAGGCTGGGCGCACATCACCGATGTCATCGAAAATCTCGCCACGGCTGTCGCGCTGGCGCCGGTGTTTCACTTCACTGTGTCGCCATTCATCGAGAGCCTGAAAACCGTACGCCTGCCGAATGGCAAGACCAGACTGTGGAAAGCGGATTTCACGCCTTATCGCTTCAAGGGCTCCCTGGCGCAAGACCTTGCGCGAGACAGTCGAGGTCTGTTTCAACACGAGGGCAAAACCCTCTTGCGGGTGGACGAGCACCATTACCAGGTGTCGGAGCAGGCGTTTACCGGCGAACTGACGGTGCCGCATCCCTCGCGACCGGAGGGCTTGCAACTGTCGGTCAGACACAACGGTGAAGGCACCTACGTACTGGAAGGCGAAGACACGCGCCGCTGGGATGACACCACCCTGATGCGCCGACTGGGCCATTGCGTCGAGGCCTTCAATGATCCGCAACAACTCGAGCTGATCCGAAAAACCAGCGGCACCTCGCCCGACGTGCTGCGTCGCATGTACCACGATAATGCCCGGCTGCCGCCGCTGCTCGCCGACACAGTGCAACGCTTCACGGTCGAGCGAGACGTGCGCCACTTCGTTGATCACGTCACCAGCGACGATCCGCTGCTGCAGGCCCGTGCGCGCCGCGATCCAGCCAGCCAATTGCACATCATCGAGGCACAAGGCATATGGCCCGCTGATGTGGCGTTGCGCGTGTATGACAGTCGTGGCCAGAGGCTTTGGCAATCAGCGGCGGCGAAAACCGCTCAGGGCAGAAAACTGGTGGTGCAGCTCAGTGATCAGCAGATCGCCGACGGTCAGGGCTTGCGCAACGTCATGCAAACGCTGGAAGCCAACGGCACGCCGCTGCACATCGCCAGTGAAGCGCAGCTGCAAACTCACATCGCCAGCAGCGCGAAAGACTTGCGCCAAGAACTGTTCAATCGGCGTTATCAACAGCCGGATATTCCCGCCAATCCATCCAGACCCGTCGTGCAACAGACTTTTCCGAACCTGCCCGTGACGATGACCGAAACGTTGCTCGGCGAAGCATCACTCGATGAACTCGACCTGATGAGCCAACAGCAGTACTTGCCACTGCGTCTGAAACATCTCGCCGGCGAACTTCAATTCGAAACCCGGGGCACTCACGCCTGGCAGGGCTTTCATCATCAGTGGCTGGCGACCGCCGACACCGAGCGTCTGGCGCTCAATGCCCTGCGCGTCCACAGCGATGCTCTGGCGCAATTGCGCATCGAGGTTCGTCAGCAAACGCTGGATGGCTCTTTGATTTGCAGTGTCGGTGACGAAGCGGCGACCACGGTTCGCACGTTGGTCAAGGACGCAGATGCTCAATACCTGGCCCACGATGATCAGGGCCAGCGCCTGCAACGACAGCCGAGCGATCTGTTTCAGTCGATCCTCGTTGCCCTGCCCGACGATCAGCGTCTGGCGCTCGGTTATCGGCTCGATGACGCCGCCGGTTTCAAACAATGGATCATGGCCAAAACCGAACCGGCCAGCGTCCGTCGCACCCTGTTGGCCGAACCCGCGAACCCACCGGTGGTGTCGAGGGAAACCATCACTCTGCTCGGCGGCCCCGGTTACTCAAGGGTGGGCGAAACGGTGCAGCAACGCATTCAGGATATCTATCCGCACTTCAATGAAGGTGAAGTGCAAGGGTTTGCCCAGTCATTGGCCACCCATGGCGATGCAGAGTCGGGTATTCGTCGGATCGAGCATGATCTCGACACGCTGCGCATCGCCCTCGATACCTGGCGATTTGAAGAAGTCATCAATTGGAATGCCGGCAACGGCGTCACGCACAACCTGGCGTTCACGCTTGACGGCGGGCTGCATATATCCGAAAGACTGATGGCGTGTTTCGAGCGTAAAGCCGAAGTATTCGGTGAGCGCAGCGTCGCACCGCACGCCGGTTACGCCCTCGATCTGTCATCGCAAATGCGCCGCTACAACCTTGAACACTGGTGGAAAAAGCTGCCGGATCTCAAGCCCTACCTCGATCAGATCACCAGCCTCTCGCTCGATAACGTGCCGCTGAGCGAAGGGCCTGACGGGTTGCTCAAAGACTTTCCTCACCTGCGCCAACTGAGCGCACGAAACTGCGACTTGAAAACGCTGCCGAATACCATCAGCAAGATGCGCCAACTGGAAACCCTGCGGCTGTCCGGTAACCGCATCCAGTTGACACCGCAGTCGGTCGAGCAACTGAAGAATCTCACCCGCCTGCAAACCCTGCGTCTGGATGAAAACCCGTTGGGCCTTGCACCCGATGTTCGTCGCATGCCGCGCCTGAGCATTTTGTCGCTGAACCAAACCGGGCTGACGACCTGGCCCGAAGGTCTGTTCGAGAAGCATCGGCCTCGACAGTTTTTTCTCGACATGCTCGACAATCCGATCAGCGACATTCCGCACGTGGTGCCAGGCTCCAACAATGCCTTCATTGTGGCTCGAACGCGTCTGATGGCCGACGAATTATCCGACGTCAATCGCATCCTTTACCAAAGCTACCGAGAGTCGGTGGGGCTGATCCCGGAACATGTTGCGTCGTCGACCACCACCGAGATGCTCAGGCGCTGGCCGCTGAAAACCGACGCGCTGTTTTCGCGCATGTCCGGTCTGGGGATTTATCGGCCCGAAGCCTGGCCTGATCTGGCCTCCGAACCGAACTCCAGAGGCTTCTTCAAAATCGTCAATGACCTGACTCAGTCAGCAGACTACCGCGCAGGAGGCTCGGCACTGGAGCAATTGAGTGATCGCGTCTGGCGAATGATTCATGCCGTCGACATCGACAAAAACCTGCGTCAGGACCTCTTCGAAATGGCCATCGCCCCGGTCAATTGCCGCGACGCCGGTGCGCAGGTGTTCAATCAGATGGGCATCAAGGTGCTGGCGGCCGAGGCGCGACTGACTTCGACGTCGAGTGAAATGCTCGAGCAAAAACTGGTCACGCTGGCCCGAGGCTCGGCCCGTCTGGAGCAGGTCGATAATATTGCCCAGGCCGATATTCAGAGCCGTGGCGGCAACCCGGACGTGGTCGAGGTTTACCTGGCTTATCAGACGGGACTGGCGCAGCGACTGGACTTGCCATGGCAATCGCAGAACATGCTGTATCGCGTCACGGCGGGTGTCGACGAGGCAAAAATCGATCAAGCCTTTGCAACGGTCAAGGCGATGGAAGCAGGCGACGGTTTGATCAACGGCATGCTTGAGCAACCGTTCTGGACTGACTACCTGCGCGAGGCCTACCAGGAACGTTACTTCGCCAACAAAGTCCACTTCGAGGAAAAAGCTTCACAGCTCGACGACCTGCGTACAGCGCAGGCTGACTGGGCCGGGTCCAGCGATCCCTATCTGCAGAAAGCCGCATTGCGCGACAAACTCAAGGATCTCGCGCGCCTCGTCGGTGTACCCAAGGAGCAAGTGTTGACCGGGCAGCCCATGCCGGATTCGCTGTACGAGCGGCTGATCAACGACCTTGGCGATCAGGAGCAACAGCTCAGCCGTCAGCAGACACGTGAGGCACTGAAGAAAATCGGCGATTGAACCGTGCCAATCAGGTGAAACCGGCGAGCACTTGTTGCGGCGGTTTCACCTGATCAACCCACCTCGGAATCCCAGATCACGGTGACGTTGCCCTTATACGTGGCGGCTTCGCGAGACAGCATGTCAGCCACGTCGCCTTGCTCGATATCGAAGTGCAAGGTGCCCGGTTTGCGGTCGACGTAGATGCCGGGCTGGAACAGTTCGGTACCCACGCCGCTGACACGCAGTGGTTGGCGGACCACTGCGCGCCCGCCTTCGCTGGTCAGGCCGTAAGGCAACGTCACCGCCACTTGCAGGGGTACCTGATTGCCTGAGGGATCTTGCACTGCGCAGGTGTCGCCTGCGGAGTGCTGGCATTGCATCTGCATTTTGAAGCGCGAGCTGGACGAGATATTGAAGGTCTGATCACGGAACAGCCGTGTCGGTTTTCTGCCCTGCGTCAACCACGCCTGCCATCCGCCCTGCGGCAGCAGTTCCACTTGCGTGCCGCCCGGTGGGATATCGACCTTGAGGGTGTGCTGAACTTCCAGTTCGAAGTTCATGGTCAGCGTGGAGCTGGTCGGAATCATGATGTCGCCGAAATCAAAGTCAGCGCCGGGACCGAGGGTGTACGTCAGAGTGCCTATGTATGTGCCCGTGGACATTTCCAGCGGGCTCGGGGTCTCCAGTTCATAGGCGAAGTCGAGGTAGTCATAACGCATCCACGGGATATCGTATTTTGCCTGACGCGAACACACGCCCTGGGTGGGCGTTTTCCAAAAAAACTTATAGATATACTGCCCAGCAAAACCCACGCCGCTGTAGGTACAGGGTGGTGGCGTGTTGACCCACGTGCCGTCCCATAACTTCCAGTGCGCATCTGTTAACTGGTCGGTAGGACCTACCAATTTATAGATGTCGTCAGTGCGGTAGGTCGAGCCAATTCCGGCGATCCGCACCCTTAGCGTTTTGGTTTCAGCCGTCCCCAGATGAGTAACCGTGAGATCCCGCCATTGGGTGGGTATATCGAACATGGCTCCCTGCCGAACAGACGCATGATTGGCCTTAATCGGTTCCGTGGAATAGGCACGAATCGGCACCTGCAAGCTGAACATGTCATTGTCTTTGCACTGCGATGGATGGTCGGCGCAATAACCGCTGGACGGCGTGTCATTGGTGAATTTGTTGCGCAGGGGATGTGCCGAGTCCGGTTTGAACGAAGCGTTGATCGACACCTGTTGAGCACTCGCCGATGCCCCGCCCATCAACAGGAGTGCCACGGCAAATCGGTAAAATATCCGCGAACTCATCATCCTTCACACCTCAATGAATCGTTCATCACGCCCCCGGTAAAACAGCGTTGAACATCATGTTGACGTTGCCGAAATACTTGCCCGGTTTGTAAACCCCATCACTGGGCAACTGCGGGGTAATTTCCAGCAACACGCGTTTACCCTGCCGACCATCTGCCGAAGAAACCACCTCGATCGCCTGGCCAACTTTCAGCTCTTTGCCGTTGAACAGCACCTGCAAATTGATATCGTGGCGGTCGTCGCCATTGGACAAAACAGCCTCGCCATCCAGCCGCGCCTCAATCGCGCCGCCCTCATTTTTCACGTCAAAATCCTTGCGCAATCCACCCAGCGTCGAGTTCAACAAACTCCACTGCAAACGTTGCTCGCGGCTGAGCCAGCCGGGGTCGGCCGGCAACACATGAAACCTGGAAGTGGGAATGCTCACCGACACTTCGAATTCATATTCCTCGCGCGCCGCATGGGCGCAGGTGCATGCCAGCAACAACCCTGTCAGCGCCACCAGCACTACTTTTCGTCTGTTCATGATTGATCCTCTGCCATCCGAATGGCGTTGCCTCTAACCCTTCACCTCGACTTTCTTTTTCGCCGTGCCTTCAATCAGGGTGAAGCGATAGTGACGCCCCGCCTGCTTGTCGAAACGGAAAGTACGGCCGGCGAGAATGTGGTGTTTGGTGGTCGGTTGGCAGTCTTGCTCATTGCCCACGACACAGTCCTTGAACTCGTCGATGACCACGACGCTGTTGCCGTTATTGCGGATTTGATACTGGCCGCTGCCGTCGTCGATGACGCTGTCGAACCGGGTGTTTTTCGGGCGGACAAAGAACACCGTGCCGTAACCTGCCAACACCGTCACACCTGCCGCCAGATCCTTTTTGTAATCCGCCTGTTCTTCGTCAGTGAGGGCGAACTCATCGGCTTGCTCCGGAACGACCGGGACAAAACGCACACGGAAATATCGTTCCTTTTCACGCTCGCCCATGTACAGCAGACGCGTGCCCTGGGTGCCGTTGGCCGGGACGATCAGGCGCGCTGGGCTGGCCATCAAGCCGTCACGAGCGCTGCCGCCGGCCTGGGTTTGCAGCGGTACTTCTCGGGCGGCGCCCTGTTCATCAAAGATCATTTCGAGAATGTTGATCCTGATAAAAGCCGTGCTGTCGCCACCGTTGAACACGCGTTTCAGATAGGTACTTTTATCGCCGTCCAGATAGTCATACACCACACCGACATTGATTTGCGGAGCAGCCACAGCCACCTGTGCACTCAGGAAAAAAACCATCACCAACCAACGCTTCATTTTGATCTGCCTCTGTGTTTTGAACTCAGCCGAAACCGGCTGTAGCAGCGAATAAACCGGTTAAACCTCGGAATCCCAGACCACCGCCACCGTGCCGGAATAGCGCCGCTCGCGTCCGTCCTCAAGCATGTCGGCAACGTGAGCGGGGCTGATTTCGAAGTGCAGCGTGCCGGCTCGGCGATCCAGATAAAAACCGGGCTGGAAGATGTCCGATGCGTTGTCCTTCAGACGCAGCGGCCGACGATTGACCGGGCTTCCCGACTCATCAACCAACCCATACGGCAAGCTCACACTGACGTTCACCGGCACCGAGTGACTGGAGACGGGGTCGCGGATGTGGCAGGTATCGCCACCGGCGGAGTCCTGACATTGCAGCCACATCCGAAAGCGTGATGAGGTGGAGATATTGAAGGTCTGGTCACGGAACAATCGTGTCGGCTTACGACCCTGGCTGAGCCATTGCTGCCAGCCACCCTGAGGGAGTAATTCGATGTTGTTGCCGCCCGGAGGCAGGGTCACTTTCAGGGTGTGCTGCACGTTCAGCGTCAGCGTCAGCGTGACTTCGGATTCGCTGGTGACCATGACATCGCCCATGTCGAAATCCATGTTCGGGCCGATGCTGTAGGTTATTTCTCCTTCATAGTCGCCGTCCGACATGCCCAGCGGATTGGGCGTGCGAAGTTCGTAGGCGAAGTCGACGTATTCGTACCTGAAGGCAGGAATGCGGTACTTGGCTTGCTTGGCACACACCATTTCGTTAGGTGTCGTCCAGAAGGAGGCATAGTGGTTGGTCCCCCAATCGGCTGAGCCGCTGTAGCCACAGCCATTGGGCGGATACACCCAGGGACCGCCCTCCCAGAAGATCCGGTGAGCCTGCGCCCAATCGCCGTTATCAAACCCCGCAAGGACGTCGACGCGCTCGTCCGTCTTCCACAGCACGCCAATACCGGAAATACGGACTTCCACGGTTTCTCGCTGGTTGTTCTTTTTATTGATGACTTCAACCGGACGCCACGTCGCCGGCACCTTGAACATGGCCCCTTTACGTTGATCAGTTTCGTTAGCTTCAATCGCCACCACCGAAGAAAACCTGATCGGCAGTTGCAGACTGAATGTGTTGTACGCCGCACAGTTCGTCGGATACCTGACGCAATACCCTTCCTGCGGCGTGGTATTGACGAAGATGTTTTGATTCGGCTTCGCCGGGTCGACTTTGAATTCTGCCGTTATGTTTTTAGTGATGGCTGCAACGTCGGACGAAGCGCTGAGCAACACGCCTGCCCACATCACGCTAAGGATTAGTCGCTTGGCTGTTCCCTGAGTCTGCACGTTCAAAATTCCCTGATTAACCTGCGGCTTCAACAGCGCTGGCGACGTCCGCCAACGTATCCGGCGTACAACGCAGATCACCAATCATCAGCACGTTGTTTTCCACGCGCGCCGCGTCCGTGTCCAAACGGAAGCGGCAAAGCAATTGATCGCCCTGACGCACTTCGAGCGTCGGCGCGCCAGCGTTCATTTCCATCGAGAAGAACCCGTCGACTTCGCTCACGCCACGGCTGGCGTGGTTGATGATGTGGTGGCCCTTGAGCGGCTGGCCTTTGGGGTCGATCAAGCGACCGAGAACGGTGAGGGTTTTCATCACACGGATCTTTCGATAATCGACGCCGCCCTTGTTCAAGTGGTAATTCATGCGCGCTGGTTGAATGGCGGCGGCCGGTACGTCGCTGCCCTCGAAGTCGAAGCTCACCGTGCCGTTTTTGTACGCGGTGATCGGGATGAAATTGCGCCCCGGTCGCAGGTTGGCGCTGCCGCCGCTGAGGTCATCCGCGCGCAGGGCGATGTCGTCCAGATCGGACTCGACATCGACGATCATCCCGGCGCCACCGCGATCATGCTGACTGGTCATGGCCAAGTGTTGGCCGCTGAGGGCGACGGTGCTGTCGAGGTTCAAACCGCCGGTAAATTTGTTGTTGTACGAAGAGCGCTGGACGAAACCGTCGCCGTTGACCGCATCGGTCTGGAAGCTGCCGGTGCCGGAAAGTCCGAGCCCGTAGGTGTCGGTGATGGCGGTGGCGGATACGCTTTGCAGAACGTGATCCTGCAAATCCTTGCGATAGGTCACGGAGGCATTGTTGTCGCGTCCGCCGTCACGCGAAGTGCGCGAGCCAAGGCTGCCGGAGATCTGTTCGCCCGGGCCGCCGAGTGCGAGGCTGACACTCAGATCAACGCCGCGATTGCGCGCATCGCCGCTGCTGAAACTGCCGGGACGGTCGAACACGGAAAAGCGCCAGTTGGCATCGCTGCCGAATAATTCGCCGCGCTGGGTCCAGCCCAGATCAACCCCGACGCCTTCGACGTTGCCGTCACTGTGCGAAACCCGCGCGTTGATCGAGCTTTTGTTGCTGACCCGATGATTGACCGACAGTGCTGAATTGCTGGTCTGGCCGATAAACACATTGCGCTGACGCACCCGCGTGCCGTCGGGCAGGGTTTCATAAGTGTTGGTGGTGTCGAGCCAACTACGGTTATGCGTCAGAAAAATGCTCCCCGAGCCGTAGCTGTACATGCCTTGCACATCGAGGCCAGTGCCGTGGTCTTCGGTTTGATAGAGGTTGCCGAACACGCTGCTGTTATTGGCCAGCGTCCAGTCGATCGAGGTGCCGTACTGCAGTTTTTCGCTGATCTGGCGTCCGGAGAACCCGACGATGACCCGAGGGTGCAGCAGGTAGTTGAACGCCGCGCCAGCGGTCATGCCGCCGGAGGCCTGATCGTCCCAGTTGCTCCACAACTTGCTCTCGCGCCCGGCGAACACGTTGTAGCGCCAGCGCTCGTCGGGATTGCGCCAGTTGTTCGGTTTGTAGATCAGCTCTGAGGTGGTGGAGGTGATCTGACCGTCTTCGATCAGGCGCACTTCGACTTCATAGATGCCGCCGGGCAGCGGTCGCGTGTCGAGGGTTTGCAGGCCGGCGTCGACCGGTTGCGTATTGATCAGCATGCCGTTGCGATAAATCTCTACCGACGCCTGGCGATTGGCCGTGACGTAAAGCGGATAAACGCTGGGTTTCGGATTGTCGATGGCGAGGCTGTCGGAGCTGCCGTACATGGCGCCCACTGCGGTGTCCGGGCTGGCGCCGAACGAACGCGGCTGGCGAGTCAGGCCTTCGGAGTCGGGCATGAAATAGCCCAGGCGAACAAAACTGCCCTGCAGTTCTTTCTGGCTATAGAGCTCTTGCACGGCGTGATACATCTGCTCGTCCGAACCGCCCAGACGCGCCATTTGTACGTTGAAACTTTGCGTCCAGTTACCGAGGCTGCTGGTGGTGACCAGACCGTAACGGCCACCGAGGTCTTGATCCTGGCCGCCATTGAGATTGAGCTGATTGCGCACGATCAACCCGGTGCTGCCGGCTTTCGGTTGCACGTAATAGCGCGGGGCCTGGCTGTCGCGCTCGGCATTTTCGGTGACGATCGACACCAGTGAATTTTCCAGGTTGTAGTGCACCGCGAGCATCTGCGCCGGGCAACTTCCCTGACAAGATCCCAAAACAACGCCACGACCGAGATATTCGGCCCAGACATCGCGCTCGGTGGCGTTGAAGTTGCTGTCGATACTGTCGGTGAATTCAAGCAGGGTGATGCGATCATCGCGCGATAAGACAATCATCGCCTCGCCGAGAAACTGTTGATCCAACTCCACACGCACCGCCAACGGCACATCAAAGAAGTGCTCTTCGAATTCACTTGGCAGCCCTTTGGCCTGCGCCAACAAGTTACGCGGCGTATGACGGTCATCCGTAGGCGCAGCCAAGGCATTGGCACATAAAAAAAGTGCAAGCGCTGCCGCGATGGGTGTCATCGGAAACATGAACTTAGTTACTCTTTTTGTTTGATCGGCCAAACCCCGACCGGACGCTATTGACTAGCGGCCGGCCGGGCGTACCCATTGCCAAACAGGCAGTGGTCGAAAGCGCCTTATGGCGTAACGCGCGGGATGGCGTCGAACATCACCACCGGGGTGGCGGTGTATTGGCCGGATTGACCGTCGGCAGGTTTGGCGGCGGTGATGACCAGGTCGGCACGCATACCGCCGTTGGATTCGGTATCACCAACAACTTCCTGCGATGCACCGGTCAGGGTTTTGCCATTGAAGGTGTAGGCCAGAGCGATGGTGTTGGCGCCGTTGAACAGCGGCTGCGGGCCACCTTCGACATAAGCACCGACCGCGCCCTGGGTGTGTTGAATGTCATAAGTGCCGCGTACCGGGGACAATGTGCCGGCGCCAATGATGTAGCGCATTTCTTCGTTTTTACCGAAGTTGGGATCGACCGGTTGAGCATGGAATATCTTGCTCGGAATGTCCGCGACGATATTGATCGCGGTACGCGATTCTTCAGCCGCAAAGGCCACCGAAGCACCCAGCGTCAGCATGACCAGTGGAGTAGCGATTGCAAGTTGCTTGAGCATGATTAACTTCCTGTCATTTCGTTGTGGGAGATGGCTGAAGTCCTGAGCCTTGTTACAGCGTCTGAAGAATGAAGCCAGCTGATTTCAGACATGTAAGAAAGTGGACGTTCAACGCCGAGGAATATTCCCCTATTCCCACCATGAAATAAGCAGGTCGTTTCTGACGAGTGCGTAGCCAAAGTGCTATTTGACTTGAAAGAAAAACATCAACTTTCAAGAAAAACACCTGAGCAACTGTAAGACCGGTACTACATCAAGCAAAAATATAAGAGTTATCCATCACGCCACTTCTGTAAGAACAAAACTACACACGCGTTAAAACAAGGACGACACCGTTGCTTTAGAGTAATTAATCAAACTTAATCAAAGTTGCATAGGCATTTATTGTTACCGACACGGCGGAAAAATCTTTTCAATTCGCCCCTTGCGCCGTCCCGGCGCTCGTGCAGACCCAAGCGACCGTTGGTCATTTCAGCTTGATCACGCCATAAGATATATCTTAAGTTGTATCTAAACACGACGAGAGAAGACTGAAATGAGAGACCATCATTCCCCCCACCGCGAACATGGCGACGGCCGTGACGGCTTCGAAAAACGCCCCGGTCGCGAACGCGGCGGTCGCGGCCCACGGGTGTTCGCCCCCGGCGACTTGAAATTACTGTTGCTGGCACTGATCGCCGAACAGCCGTGCCACGGCTACGACCTGATCCGCCAGATCGAAGGCATGTTCGACGGCGCGTACAGCCCGAGCCCCGGCGTGATCTACCCGACCCTGACCTTCCTCGAAGAAAGCGACCTGATTGCCGGTGACGCCGAGGGCGGCAAAAAACGCTACAGCGTCACCGAGGCCGGTCGTTTGTCTTTAGGCGAACAAGCCGTGGCGCTCGATGGTGTACGCATGCGCATTGATGTGAGCAAACGCTCGCTGCGCGGCCATGACCGCCCTGCCGAAATCCATGAAGCCGTACACAACTTGCGCCACGCCCTGCAAATGCACCACGGGCGCTGGAGCCCGGAAGAAATCCTGCGCGTGCGTGACCTGCTCAACGACACCGCCAAAGCCATCGTCGACGGCCCCGCCGTTCAACCTGCCTCGGAGAAAGCCGAATGACTGCAGTCGATACCCAAACCATTCACCGCGTGATGCACGAAATCAAACGCCGCAAGCTTGAAGTGTTGCGCGTGGTTGACCTGACGCCGCGCATGCGCCGCATCACCCTCGGCGGGCCTGAGCTGGCCGGGTTTATCAGCCTGGGCACGGACGATCACGTCAAACTGCTGTTCCCGCAGAACGCCGAGCAGGCCGCCGCGCTGGAAACCATGGTGCTCGGCGCCGGCAAGGACGATGGGCCGAAGCCTGAAATGCGCGATTACACACCGCGTCGTTATGACCTGGATGCGCTGGAACTGGACATTGATTTCGTGCTGCACGGTGACGGCCCTGCGTCGACCTGGGCTGAGCAAGCCGCACCGGGACAATTCCTGCACATCGGTGGGCCGCGTGGCTCGATGATCGTGCCGGATATTTTCGACAGCTACCTGCTGATCGGCGACGAAACCGCCCTGCCCGCCATCGCTCGCCGCCTCGAAGGGCTGGCGGCGAATCGTAAAGCGCTGGTGGTGATCGAAGTGGAAAACGGTGCAGAACAGCAAGTGCTGGAGAGCGCGGCGCAGATCAATGTGATCTGGGTGTTGCGTGAGGGCGGCCAGGATAACCTGCTGACCACGGTGAAGCAGTTGCAGGTGCCGAAGGGCAATCTGTACGCGTGGGTGGCGACGGAGACCAAGGTGTCACGGCAGATTCGCCGTGTCCTGATCGATGAGCACGGGCTGGATGAGCAACTGATCAAAGCCGTCGGCTACTGGCGCGCTGAGGGCACTTCTGAAGAGGAGTGACACAAATCCCCTGTGGCTGGGAACTACCTGTTTCTGCTGATCACCTGTGGTTGATGATCACCTGTGGTTAGTGATGACCTGTGGTTAGTGATGACCTGTGGCGAGGGGATTTATCCCCGCTGGGCTGCGAAGCAGCCCAGAAACCGGGCACTGCGGATTACCTGACACAACTCATTGAATGTTTTGGGGCCGCTTCGCAGCCCAACGGGGATAAATCCCCTCGCCACAGGTTTCTCATTTACCACAGGTTCCTCACTGGTCTAAAGATCGGGATGCGCGCCAGCGATCCAGGCCGATGACCAGCAACCCAATCATTACAAACCCCAGCAATATCCCCCCGGCATTGACGAACACCTGTGGATAACCCAACACCGCGACATCAATGAACGGATACGCATACGCGCCGAGCAAATGCCCGCGCAGCAAGGCGTAGATGAAGTACACCAGCGGATAAATCAGCCACAACGGCAGATGCCACAGGCGCAACGTGCCCTTCGGTACGCACACCCACCAGTACCCCAAAAACAGCAGCGGCATCACGTCGTGCAGCAATTCATCGGCAACAAACTGCCAACCTTCCGGGTGCCACAAATGCCGCAGCAAAATGCTGTAGGCCAGGCCGACCACGACAATGCTCACGGCAATCCCACTGCTCACCCACGGCTGTAGAAACCAACGGCGTGCGGCGGACTCACGCTCGGTCACTGCACACGTCAGCACCGTCGCCACCAGCGTATTCGTCCATATCGTGAAGTAACTGAAAAAGCTCACCAGCCCGCCCAACAGACTGGCGCTGACGCTTAAGCGTGCGAAGAAAATCAGGTACAGCTGAATAGCCAACCCCGCCCAGCCCAATATGGCCGCGCAGGTTATCAGGCGATGGCGCCAGACGGCGTCCATCTCAGAGTGGTCGCTTGGTGCGCATCAACTTCACGTACAGACGCTCGACCTTCTCCCGCGCCCACGGGGTTTTGCGCAGGAACGTCAGACTCGACTTGATGCTCGGATCGCTTTTGAAGCAGCGAATATCAATGCGCTCGGCCAGCCCCGACCATTCGTAATGAGTCAGCAAAGCGTTGAGGATCTGTTCGAGGGTGACGCCGTGCAGCGGATCGGGGGTTTGGTCGTTCATGCCAGGCCTTTGGGCGAAGTGAAAAATGCGGAAGCCGCGCACCTTAGCCGAGGGGGTGGTTCGGTGGAAGGGCTTCCTTCAAATGTAGGTCAAGGGCAAAAGATCGCAGCCTTCGGCAGCTCCTACTGGTGCACGCATTTCAATGTAGGAGCTGCCGAAGGCTGCGATCTTTTCGCACTGTTACCAAATCTGAAAGGATGCATGTTCACAAAAGGCCTTTCTCAATTTGTTACAGATCATTATCCTGCCGCCCTTCAGCTGAATCGCTTCACTGCCTGCGACATATTGAAGCGCTCAGTTTGCACCCCGAAAACACCAAAAAAAGACTTATTCATGCCCGATTTTTCCTTCTCCCGAGACAGCGCTATCTCAGCCCTGCGCGCCATCGGTGGCTGCACCGCCCTTGGCCTCGCCACTTGCGTCCAAGCGGCGCCCGCGTTCGACAGCGAATCACCGTACATGCTCGGTGACTGGAACGGCACGCGCACCGAACTCTCGGAAAAAGGCTACGACTTCAAACTCGATTACACCGGCGAAATGGGCAGCAACCTGCACGGCGGCTACGACCATGACCGCACCGCGCGTTACAGCGATCAGTTCGGTCTCGGCACGCACCTCGATCTGCAAAAGATCCTAGGCTGGGACGATGCCGAGTTTCAACTGACCATCACCAAGCGCAGCGGCAACAACATCAGCAACGATCGCATCAACGATCCGCGCGTCGGCGGCTTCACTTCGGCCCAGGAAGTCTGGGGCCGTGGCCAGACCACGCGCCTGACGCAGATGTGGTATCAGCAGAAATTCTTCGATCAGAAACTCGACATCAAAGTCGGTCGTTTCGGCGAAGGCGAAGACTTCAACAGCTTCCCGTGCGACTTCCAGAACCTCGCGTTCTGCGGCTCGCAGGTCGGCAACTGGGTCGGCGGCATCTGGTACAACTGGCCGGTCAGCCAGTGGGCGCTGCGCGTCAAATATCACCTGACCCCAGAGTTGTACGCGCAGGTCGGTGCCTACGAGCAGAACCCGTCGAACCTTGATCGCGGCAACGGCTTCAAACTCAGCGGCAGCGGCACCCAGGGCGCGATCCTGCCGATCGAACTGGTGTGGACGCCGAAGCTCAACGGCCTGCCGGGCGAATACCGCGCCGGTTACTACTACAGCAACGCCAAAGCCACTGACGCTTATAAAGATCAGAACGGCCAACCGGCGGCCCTCAGTGGCGAAGCCTATCGCAGTGCGTCGAGCAAACACGGGGTGTGGCTGGGTATTCAGCAGCAAGTCACCAGCGTTGCCAGCGACAACAGTCGCGGTTTGAGCGTATTCGCCAACGGCACCATGCACGACAAGAAAACCAACGCGATCGACAACTACGTGCAGGCCGGCATCACCTACAAAGGCCCGTTCGACGCGCGCGCCAAGGACGACATCGGTTTCGCCCTCGCCCGCGTGCACGTCAACCCGGCGTACCGCAAAAACGCCGAAGCGACGAATCAGGCCAACGCCGTATACGACTACGACGATCCGTCCTTCCTGCCACCGCAAGACACCGAATACAGCGCTGAGCTGTATTACGGCGTGCACGTGACCAACTGGCTGACCGTACGCCCGAACCTGCAATACATCCGCCACCCCGGTGGCGTGAACAACGTCGACGACGCCCTGATCGGCGGGATCAAAATCCAGTCCTCGTTCTAAAGAAACACTGAGATCCAATGTGGGAGCGAGCCTGCTCGCGAAAGCAATTTCAACTTCACCAAAGAAGTCGACTGACACACCGCTTTCGCGAGCAGGCTCGCTCCCACATGAAATTCGTTAGCTAGACAAGTTTTTATCTGAACCATGCCCACGCTCAATCGTCATCTACAGTGACTACAGCGCGGGACTACATAAACGTCACGGAGAATCACACTATGAGCACCGAAAGTGCTTCGAGTCGGGGCCGTTTGCTACCGAGCCTGCTCGGCATTCTGCTTCTACTGATGGGCCTGGCCATGTTGGCCGGAGGGGTCAAGCTGAGCATGCTCGGCGGCTCGTTGTATTACCTGCTGGCCGGTATCGGCATTGCGCTGAGCGGCATCCTGTTGCTGATGCGCCGTCGCGCGGCGCTGGGCCTGTACGCCATCGTTCTGTTCGCCAGCACCGTTTGGGCGCTGTGGGAAGTCGGTCTGGACTGGTGGCAACTGGTGCCACGTCTGGCCCTGTGGTTTGTCCTCGGCTTCGTGATGTTGCTGCCGTGGTTCCGTCGTCCGCTACTGCTTGACGGCCCGGCGCCGATGGGCACTCGCGGCCTGACCGTGGCCGTGGTTCTGGCCGGCCTCACCGCGCTGATCAGCCTGTTCACCCACCCGGGCGAAACCTTCGGCGAACTGGGCCGCGACACCGCCGACACCAGCAGCACCGCACCAGCGATGCCGGATGGCGACTGGCAGGCCTATGGCCGCACCGAATTCGGTGACCGTTATTCGCCGCTGAAGCAGATCACCCCGGCCAACGTCGGCAAGCTGCAAGAAGCCTGGCGCATCCAGACCGGCGACCTGCCGACCGCGGATGACCCGGTCGAGCTGACCAACGAAAACACCCCGCTGAAAGCCAACGGCATGGTCTACGCCTGCACCGCGCACAGCAAAGTGTTGGCACTGGATCCGGACACCGGTAAAGAACTGTGGCGCTTCGACCCGCAGATCAAGAGCCCGGTCGGCTTCAAAGGCTTCGCCCACATGACCTGCCGTGGCGTGTCGTACTACGACGAAGCCGCGTACGCCAAAACTGAAAACGCAGCCTCCGCTGTGATTTCCGAAGCCGGCAAAGCCGTTGCTCAGGCTTGCCCGCGTCGTCTGTACCTGCCAACCGCTGATGCCCGTCTGATCGCACTGAACGCCGACACCGGCAAAATCTGCGAAGGCTTCGGCACCAACGGTGTGGTTGACCTGACCCAAGGCATCGGCCCGTTCACCGCTGGTGGCTACTACTCCACCTCGCCGGCCGCGATTACTCGTGATCTGGTGATCATGGGCGGTCACGTCACCGACAACGAATCGACCAACGAGCCATCGGGTGTGATCCGCGCCTTCGACGTGCACGACGGTCACCTCGTATGGAACTGGGACAGCGACAAGCCAGACGCCACCGAGCCTTTGGCACCGGGTGAAACCTACAGCCGCAACTCGGCGAACATGTGGTCGCTGGCCAGCGTCGACGAAAAACTCGGCATGGTTTACCTGCCACTGGGCAACCAGACTCCAGACCAGTGGGGCGCTGACCGCACCCCGGGCGCCGAGAAATTCAGCGCCGGTATCGTTGCTCTGGACCTGGCCACCGGTAAAGTGCGCTGGAACTACCAGTTCACCCACCACGACCTGTGGGACATGGACGTTGGCAGCCAGCCAACCCTGCTCGACATGAAAACCGCCGACGGCGTGAAACCGGCGCTGATCGCCCCGACCAAACAGGGCAGCCTGTACGTCCTCGACCGTCGTGACGGCACGCCGATCATTCCGATCAAGGAAATCCCGGTACCGCAGGGCGCCGTAAAAGGCGACCACACCGCACCGACCCAGGCCCGTTCGGACCTCAACCTGCTGGCCCCGGAACTGACCGAAAAAGCCATGTGGGGCGCGAGCCCGTTCGACCAGATGCTGTGCCGCATCCAGTTCAAAGAACTGCGTTATGAAGGCCAGTACACCCCGCCGTCGGAACAGGGCAGCCTGATCTACCCGGGTAACGTGGGTGTGTTCAACTGGGGCGGCGTTTCGGTCGATCCGGTTCGCCAAATGTTGTTCACCAGCCCGAACTACATGGCCTTCGTTTCGAAAATGGTGCCACGCGAGCAAGTCGCCGCCGGCAGCAAACGCGAAAGCGAAACCGCTGGCGTGCAACCGAACACTGGCGCGCCATACGCCGTGATCATGCACCCGTTCATGTCGCCACTCGGCGTACCGTGCCAGGCCCCGGCCTGGGGCTACGTTGCCGGTATCGACCTGACCACCGGCAAAGTCGTGTGGAAACGCAAAAACGGCACCAGCCGCGACAGCTCGCCAATCCCGATCGGCTTCACCCTGGGCGTGCCTAGCATGGGCGGCTCGATGGTCACGGCTGGCGGCGTCGGCTTCCTCAGCGGCACCCTCGACCAATACCTGCGCGCGTACGACGTCAACAGCGGTAAAGAGCTGTGGAAATCGCGTCTGCCGGCGGGTGGTCAAGCGACCCCGATGACCTACACCGGCAAAGACGGCAAGCAATACGTGCTGCTCGTTGTTGGTGGTCACGGTTCGCTGGGCACCAAAATGGGCGACTACATCATTGCCTACAAACTGCCGGAATAAGCTTTAACGGCGGTAAAACAAAGGCGATGCCCCGCAAGGGACATCGCCTTTTTTGTGCACCACATATCCATGTAGGAGCTGCCGAAGGCTGCGATCTGTTGACTTTGATTTTTAAAAGCCAGATCAAAAGATCGCAGCCTTCGGCAGCTCCTACAGGGTGGAATGGGTTGGCTGTGGGAAATTTGCTCGTCCTACAAATGCTGGTGATTGAACGGAGTTTTTCCCACAAGTCGCGTCGGTTGTGCCTCGGAAGTGGGGTGGATAGGCTCTGAGGGTCGCTGCAAATTCAGCGAACGGGCGTCGCGGCCCGATAACTGATGCATAATCGCCAACCTCACGGCACCTCGGTGCCTGTAGCTTGTGTCATGGCGGCTGTGCGCGGGATACCGTCCTTGGAGGTATGCCGATTTCTCAGTTATCGGTCCGCGAACCCGCGTACAGCTGCCACCTCAGATTGCGTCGCGGCAATCGAAGGCAGCTCCACTTTCACCAACTGAGTATTCACCATGATCAAACCAACACCCAATCCGCCCGCAGCGGACGACACCACCCCTTACGAATTCCCCGGCTCAAAAAGATTCCACGACGCCGCCGAACGCGCCCTCGACCACTACCTGAAACCCAACGCACTCACCCTGCGCTTCCACAAACCCAGCACCATGTTCCAGGTCGCCCCCGATCAAGACAACGAAAGCCTGCTGGTCCACGCCTGCGAATCCCTTGCCCAGGCCAGCCTCATGACCAGCGACATCGCCGCCTACATCGAACTGCCGCAGCGAAGGACGATTCTGGCGATCCAGCAAATCATCATGCTCGCCGAACTCGCGGTGAACCGCGCACTGGATAACCACGAAATCCCCACCCAAAACTGACACCGACCTGTAGGAGCTGCCGAAGGCTGCGATCTGTTGACTTTGATTTTTAAAAGCCAGATCAAAAGATCGCAGCCTTCGGCAGCTCCTACAGGGTGAAATATGTTGGCTTGTGGGAAATGTGCTCCTCCTACAAATGCTGGTGATTGTGCGGAGTTTTTCCCACAAGTCGCGTCGGTTGTGCCTCGGAAGTGGGGTGGATAGGCTCTGAGGGTCGCTGCAAATTCAGCGAACGGGCGTCGCGGCCCGAGCAGTTCATTCGATTTGATGCATAATCGCCGACCCAAACGGGAGCGCTCAGGTGCTTGTTGTTTGGTTTGATGGTGGCTGTGCGCGGGATACCTTCGGGTATGCCGAGATTGCCGAATGGCTCGGTCCGCGAACCTGCGTACAGCTGCCACCCTTTGTCGCGTCGCGGCGATTGAGAGTGACAGCCCCACTCATCATTCGGAGCTTCACCATGATCAAACCAACACCCAATCCGCCCGCAGCGGACGACACCACCCCTTACGAATTCCCCGGGTCAAAAAGATTCCACGAAGCCGCCGAACGCGCCCTCGACCACTACCTCAAACCCAACGCCCTAACCCTGCGCTTCCACAAACCCAGCACCATGTTCCAGGTCGCCCCCGATCAAGACAGCGAAAGCCTGCTGGTCCACGCCTGTGAATCACTGGCCCAAGCCAGCCTCATGACCAGCGACATCGCCGCCTACATCGAACTGCCGCAGCGACGCACGATTCTGGCGATCCAGCAAATCATCATGCTCGCCGAACTCGCGGTGAACCGCGCACTGGATAACCACGAAATCCCCACCCAAAACTGACACCGACCTGTAGGAGCTGCCGAAGGCTGCGATCTGTTGATCTGGATTTTTAAAATCAAAAGATCGCAGCCTTCGGCAGCTCCTACATTTGAATCGAGGTCATCCGCCAGAACCAGGTCGGCTGTCAGGCCGCCATCGCTGGCAAGCCAGCTCACAGGAATTGAGTTCACCCGATAAATTTTCGCATCGAGCCCGCTCTTCACCACTCAACACGATGAGCGCAAGCTCGGGTGAAGCTTTTGATCTTGATCCACGAGCGACGTCGGAAGGCTGAGTGGAGGGATTGATCCGGGGGTGGGAGCGCAGCGACCGTTTGGCGCAGCCAAACACAGCGAGAGGAGGTGCAGCGAAGCAAACCGTAGGCGCTGCCCCCGGATCAATCCCGCAGCGAAGGAACCCCGAGCCCCAGCGAGCGGGCCGCACGTAGGAGCAAGCGTTTTTTTGCTTACTTTTTTGAGGCGTTTGTCAAAAAAGTGAGTCGCCGTCAGGGCGAAACCCTAAGCAGCCGTTACCGCAGCAACGGATATACACCCAAACCCCCAAGAACATGGCCGGCCCAAAGGCCGCCAAGCCCAAAGCGTGCCCCCTGTCAAAACCCTGAACACACAAGCAGAAACATCGCCCACCATTGAAACCACCGAAAGCCTGCCCCATCTAAGACCCATACCCCATTGCGCAGGTGCCCCATGAGCGACCAGCAAGAATTCCCCGATCACCCCGACGACTACACCGAAGACGACCACATCGAACACACCTCCTCCGGCAAAGGCCTCGCCCTGCCAGGCCAAAACCTGCCGGACAAGGTCTACATCATCCCGATCCACAACCGCCCGTTCTTCCCGGCCCAAGTCCTGCCGGTCATCGTCAACGAAGAACCCTGGGCCGAAACCCTCGACCTCGTCAGCAAATCCGACCACCACTCCCTGGCCCTGTTCTTCATGGACACGCCCCAGGAAGACCCGCGCCACTTCAACACCGGCGCCCTCCCCGAATACGGCACGCTGGTCAAAGTCCATCACGCCAGCCGCGAAAACGGCAAACTGCAATTCGTCGCCCAAGGCCTGAGCCGCGTACGCATCAAAACCTGGCTCAAACACCACCGCCCACCGTATCTGGTCGAAGTCGAATACCCGCACCAGCCGACCGAGCCGACCGACGAGGTCAAGGCCTACGGCATGGCGCTGATCAACGCGATCAAGGAACTGCTGCCGCTCAACCCGCTGTACAGCGAAGAGCTGAAAAACTACCTCAACCGCTTCAGCCCCAACGACCCGTCGCCGCTGACCGACTTCGCCGCCGCGCTGACCTCCGCCACTGGCCCCGAGCTGCAAGAAGTGCTCGACTGCGTGCCGATGCTCAAGCGCATGGAAAAAGTCCTGCCGATGCTGCGCAAGGAAGTCGAAGTCGCGCGCCTGCAAAAAGAGATCTCGGCGGAAGTTAACCGCAAGATCGGCGAGCATCAGCGCGAGTTCTTCCTCAAGGAACAACTCAAGGTCATCCAGCAGGAACTCGGCCTGACCAAGGACGACCGCAGCGCCGACCTCGAACAGTTCGAACAACGTCTCGAAGGCAAAGTCCTGCCTGCGCAGGTGCAGAAGCGTCTCGAAGAGGAAATGAACAAACTGTCGATCCTCGAAACCGGCTCGCCGGAGTACGCGGTCACCCGCAACTACCTCGACTGGGCGACCTCGGTGCCGTGGGGCGTGTATGGCGAGGACAAACTCGACCTCAAGCACGCGCGCAAAATTCTCGACAAACACCACGCTGGCCTTGATGACATCAAGGATCGCATCCTCGAATTCCTCGCCGTCGGTGCTTATAAAGGCGAGATCAGTGGTTCCATCGTGCTGCTGGTCGGCCCGCCGGGCGTGGGTAAAACCAGCGTCGGCAAATCCATCGCCGAATCCCTCGGGCGGCCGTTCTATCGCTTCAGCCTCGGCGGCATGCGCGACGAAGCCGAGATCAAGGGCCATCGCCGCACCTACATCGGCGCACAGCCGGGCAAACTCGTACAGGCGCTGAAGGACGTCGAAGTGATGAACCCGGTGATCATGCTCGACGAGATCGACAAGATGGGCCAGAGCTACCAGGGCGACCCGGCCTCGGCGCTGCTGGAAACCCTCGACCCGGAACAGAACGTCGAATTCCTCGACCACTACCTCGACCTGCGCATGGACTTGTCGAAAGTCCTCTTCGTCTGCACCGCCAACACCCTCGATTCGATCCCCGGCCCACTGCTGGACCGGATGGAAGTGATTCGCCTGTCGGGCTATATCACCGAAGAAAAAGTCGCCATCGCCAAGCGTCACCTGTGGCCGAAATTGCTGGAAAAGGCCGGTGTGTCCAAGGGCAGCCTGAGCATCAGCGACAGCGCGCTCAAGTCCCTGATCGACGGTTACGCCCGTGAAGCCGGCGTGCGCCAGCTGGAAAAGCAAATGGGCAAACTGGTGCGCAAAGCGGTGATGAAGCTGATCGACGACCCGAAAGCGGTGATCAAACTCGGGCCGAAAGATTTGGAAGCGTCGCTGGGTCATCCAGTGTTCCGCAACGAACAAGTGCTGTCCGGCACCGGCGTGATTACCGGTCTGGCGTGGACCAGCATGGGTGGCGCGACGTTGCCGATCGAAGCGACGCGCATTCATACGCTCAACCGTGGCTTCAAACTCACCGGGCAACTCGGTGATGTGATGAAGGAGTCGGCGGAGATCGCCTACAGCTACGTCAGCTCGCACTTGAAACAGTTTGGCGGCGACGCGAAGTTTTTCGACGAAGCTTTCGTCCACCTGCACGTACCCGAAGGCGCGACCCCGAAAGACGGCCCAAGCGCCGGCGTGACCATGGCCAGCGCCCTGCTCTCGCTTGCGCGTAATCAACCGCCGAAGAAAGGCGTGGCGATGACCGGCGAACTGACGTTGACCGGGCATGTACTGCCGATTGGCGGGGTGCGCGAGAAGGTGATTGCGGCGCGTCGGCAGAAGATTTTCGAGCTGATTTTGCCCGAGCCGAACCGGGGCAATTTTGAGGAATTGCCGGATTATCTGAAAGAAGGGATTACCGTGCATTTTGCGAAAAAATTCGCGGACGTGGCAAAAATACTGTTTTAACTGAGTCCATAACCCTTGCGAACAGTTGTTCGCAAGGGTTATGCATTTTTACTCCATTTGGAAGTAAAACCAGCTCATATCATTCTAAAAACCTGTCAGTTATGACAGTTACATTAATTAATCCCTACTCTGACACTGTGTACTCCTCTGGCAATTACCCAGGAGTACTTCAGTGAACAATCCAAACGCCGTTAGTGCCAACACATTGCATAGCTTCTCTGGTAAATTTGAAGCTACCTTTTCCAGCGAATCCGGTTCGGAAACAGTGCGACACCCTTATTCATCTCAAACTATCCATAGTCTCCTGGCCAGCAATCCTGAAGTTCTCGACTTTGAAAGTCGCTCAGGCACCAGCTCTGTTCACTCAATTATAACAACCGACCACAGAATTATAAGGATCATAATGAGATCCGGCATTGCATCCGGAACTTATTCATTCCCCGAGAATGATGCTGTGATCAATGTGGAGTATGGAGAATATGGTAAAGTTGGCACGGGCTTCTATTTCCAATCTCATAAAGCAACCAAGGCAATCCTTGATCTGAAAATAACAAATCAGGGAAGAAGTTATTCAGGCACACTCGAATTCGAAGTATTGATTAACGGAGAGACAATTAAAATCGATTCAAGCTTCGAAGTCATATTAAACCTTAGCAATTCCTCGAAAGACCAATACCGCACAACCAGCGCCTATACGCCGACGTTAAACACACAAAATGAAAATCTGCAGAATATCACCGGGGATTTTCAAGCGACTTTTCCAGCCTCTATAAATCCTATAGAGACATCTTTTACTCGAGCACCGTATCGTTCCTCAGAATTTTATTACATGCTACCCCCCCCTAACGAATAATATTAACTTTCACAGCTCCAGTGGTTCTCAAAAACCAGATGCCTACATTGTTCGAGATGGTCGAACATTCACAATAGAACTAAAGCAGGGAATCACGTCCGGCATTTATACCTTTCCGAGCGCGGGCGGACAGATAATACGTCTGGAATACGGAGAAATCCGCAAGATGGGTGACACTTACAGATTAACGAATCTGGAAATAGTAGAAGCCAAGCTTGATCTTGAGGTCACTGATGGGCGGCACTATGCCTCGAAAGATTTATTCATAACTGCCAAAACCCCCACAGGCACTCCATTCTTCATCAAGGCGAACTTTGATATTCACTTGGCTCTGGATTGACTCCAAACCTGACCCGTGACGGCTTAAACGTTACTGACGTTTGAGCCGTTGTAAGCGAGAAGGGATTACAGCCCGATGACACACTTTGTCTCATCTTCAGTTATGCTCGCCGTTCGTCGTGAACGCCCGGAGCCGCTGACCTTATGTCCCCCACTCGCCTGTTTGTCCCCCTCGCCCTCTCGTTGCTGGCCGCATGCGCCAGCCAACCGAAACAGAACGTGACCGTGGAAAAACAAAGCGAATGCCCGGTGAAACTCACTAACGGGCAAAACCTGATCATCACCCTGCCAAGTAATCCAACCACCGGCTACCGCTGGGCCATTCAGGATTCCGCTGGCGGCGTGCTGCGTGCACTCAGCCCTGAGGTTTACAGCAATCCGGAAGATGCCGGCGTGGTCGGTGCCGCCGGAATTTCAACCTGGCGCTTCCAGGCGTTTGCGCCCGGTACCGGACGTCTGCGTTTGACCTCGCAACAGCCGTGGGCGCCGGAAGTGCTGCCGGTGGAAACCTTTGATTGCGCGATTACGGTGAACTGATCGTGGGTTGGTTGATTCTGGCGATGATGGGCGCAGTGACGTTTCTTTATGGTTTGAGCACCCACGCGGCGCTCCTGTGTTTGTTGGTCAAACCATTGCCGGTGCTGGCGCTGCTCGGCTGGCTGCATGATGCGCCGCCCAGCGACTATCGGCGCTGGATCAGTCTGGGGCTGATTTTCTCGTTGCTCGGTGATGTGTTGCTGGCGTGGCCGGGGGATTTGTTCGTGTTCGGGCTTGGCGCGTTTCTGGTCGCGCACCTCGCGTATCTGAAGGCTTATCTGAGTGACTGCAAACGTCTGGCGATTGTGCCGCTGGTACTTGCCCTCGCTGTTGGCGCGGTGCTGTTGGGGATGCTGATTTCCAGCGGGCTCGGGCCGTTGCTGGTGCCGGTGATCGTCTATGGCACAGCGATCAGCGCGATGCTTTGGCGCGCCCTCGCTCGTCTCGGTACCGATGTGCCGAAACGTTCGGCGTTGCTCGCGGCCGGCGGTGCGCTGGCGTTTGTATTCTCCGACAGCGTGATTGGCATCGATCGTTTCGTATCGCCATTTCACGCTGCGCCATACGTCATCATCCTCAGCTACTGGCTCGGCCAGTGGGGCATCGCCGCCTCGGCGTTCTCCCAGCCCAAACGGATCTGATCATTCCCACGCTCCGCGTGGGAATGCATCCTGTGACGCTCTGCGTCACTTGCGCAGGGACGCAGAGCGTCCGGGGCGGCATTCCCACGCAGAGCGTGGGAACGATCAGCCGATCTCTGTAGGAGCTGCCGCAGGCTGCGATCTTTTGATTTACCGCTTTATCAGACAACCCAAGCATCCCCGCGCCCTTTTGGCTAAAATGCCGGCCTTTCCATTTACACCGCCGGAACCGCCGTGAGCAAAGAACCCGATCGCATTTTCGCCAAGCCTCTGGCCCAGGTACCCGACTTCGCCTTCAACGAAGACGTGGTGCGGGTGTTCCCGGACATGATCAAGCGCTCGGTGCCGGGTTACCCGACCATCGTCGAAAACCTTGGCGTACTCGCGGCGCAATTCGCTCAGCCGAACAGCGTGCTCTACGACCTCGGCTCATCGCTGGGTGCGGTCACTCAAGCCCTGCGCCGTCACGTGCGCACCGACGGTTGCCGGGTGATCGCGGTGGATAACTCTGCCGCGATGGTCGAACGCTGCCGCGAATACCTCAACGGTCAGGACTCGATGTTTCAGGAGTTGCTGCCGGTGGAGGTCATCGAAGGCGACATTCTCGCCCTCGACTTCCAGCCCGCCTCGGTGGTCGCGCTGAACTTCACCCTGCAATTCATCGCCCCCGATCAGCGCACCGCGTTGCTTTCGCGCATCCGCCAATCGTTGCTGCCGGGCGGCGCGCTGATCCTCTCGGAGAAGCTGCGCTTCAATAATGCCGAAGAGCACGCGCTGCTCACCGATCTGCACGTCGCCTTCAAACGCGCCAACGGTTACAGCGAACTGGAAATCGCCCAGAAGCGCAGCGCCATCGAAAACGTCATGAAGCCCGACAGCCTCGAAGAACACCGTGAACGCCTGTTGGCCGCCGGGTTCTCGAAAGTCGTGCCGTGGTTCCAGTGTCTTAACTTTGCCTCGTTGATTGCCTTGCCATGATTGATCTGTCCCCCCTCGCCCGCCGTCTGGCCGGCACGCCGCTGGCCGAATGGGCCAACACGCTGCAAGCTCAACTCGACAAGAAAATGGAGAAAGGCCACGGCGACCTGGAGCGCTGGCAAAGTGCGCTGGATGCCTTGCCGAAGATCCAGCCAAGCGAAATCGATCTGCTCAACGGCCTGAAACTCGACACCGATTGCGACGATGAAACCCGCGCGCAGATGCGTACTGCGTTGATGGGCTTGTCGCCGTGGCGCAAAGGGCCGTTCGATCTGTTCGGCGTGCACGTCGACACCGAATGGCGTTCGGACTGGAAGTGGTCGCGTGTCGCCCCGCATCTGGATCTGAAAGGCAAACGCATCCTCGATGTCGGTTGCGGCAACGGCTACTACATGTGGCGCATGCTCGGCGCCGGCGCCAACAGCGTGATTGGCGTTGATCCGAACTGGTTGTTCTTCTGCCAGTTCCAAGCGGTGCAACGTTATCTGTCCGAGCCGAATGCCTGGCACCTGCCGTTCCCGTTCGAAGACCTGCCGGCGAATCTGGAAGGCTTCGACACGGTGTTTTCGATGGGCGTGTTTTATCACCGTCGCTCGCCGATCGAGCACTTGCTGGCACTGAAGGATTGCCTGGTCAAGGGCGGTGAACTGGTGCTGGAAACGTTGGTGGTGGAAGGCGACAAGCATCAGGTGCTGGTGCCGGAAGACCGTTATGCACAGATGCGTAACGTGTGGTTCCTGCCGTCGGTGCCGGCGCTGGAATTGTGGTTGCGTCGTGCGGGGTTTACCGACATTCGTTGTGTGGATGTGAGCACCACGACTGTTGAAGAGCAGCGCGGTACCGAGTGGATGAAGTATCAGTCGCTGAGCGACTTCCTTGATCCGCAAGACCCCAGCAAAACCATCGAAGGGTTGCCGGCGCCGATGCGTGCGGTGATTGTCGCCAAGAAGTAACCCGACCTCTCAAACACCGCGGTGAATTCACCCCTCACCCCAGCCCTCTCCCCAAGGAGAGGGAGCCGATCCTTGGGCTTTTCGAAACTTGAGTTCGACTCGATAACTCAAGTCGGCGGATCTCGACCATCCAACCCGGTCAGTCCCTCTCCCTCCAGGAGAGGGAGCCAATCCATGGGCTTTTCACAACTTGAGTTCGACTCGATAACTCAGGTCGGAGGATCTCGACCATCCAACCCGGTCAGTCCCTCTCCCTCCAGGAGAGGGAGCCAATCCATGGGCTTTTCAAAACTTGAGTTCGACTCGATAACTCAGGTCGGCGGAGCTCGACCATCCAACCCGGTCAGTCCCTCTCCCTCCAGGAGAGGGAGCCGATCCTTGGGCTTTTCAAAACTTGAGTTCGACTCGATAACTCAAGTCGGCGGATCTCGACCATCCAACCCGGTCAGTCCCTCTCCCTCCAGGAGAGGGAGCCGATCCTTGGGCTTTTCGAAACTTGAGTTCGACTCGATAACTCAAGTCGGCGGATCTCGACCATCCAACCCGGTCAGTCCCTCTCCCTCCAGGAGAGGGAGCCGATCCTTGGGCTTTTCAAAACTTGAGATCGAATCGATAACTCAGGTCGGAGGATCTCGACCATCCAACCCGGTCAGTCCCTCTCCCTCCAGGAGAGGGAGCCGATCTTTGGGCTTTTCGAAACTTGAGTTCGACTCGATAACTCAAGTCGGCGGAGCTCGACCATCCAACCCGGTCAGTCCCTCTCCCTCCAGGAGAGGGAGCCGATCCTTGGGCTTTTCAAAACTTGAGTTCGACTCGATAACTCAGGTCGGCGGAGCTCGACCATCCAACCCGGTCAGTCCCCTCTCCCTCTGGGAGAGGGTTAGGGTGAGGGGCTTTTTGCTCTGCGGGCGCGGAAGAACTCCGTCAGCACCGCGCCACATTCCTCCGCCAACACCCCGCCTTCATACAACACCCGGTGATTCAAAAAGCCCTGGGTAAAAAACTGCCCCTGACTCTGCACAATCCCGGCCTTCGGCTCCAACGCGCCATACACCACCCGCGCCACCCGCGAATGCACGATCAACCCCGCGCACATGCTGCACGGTTCCAGCGTCACATACAGCGTGCTGCCCGGCAGCCGATAGTTATCCACCGCCTGCGCGGCCGCACGAATCGCGACCATTTCGGCATGGGCACTCGGGTCGCTGGCACTGATCGGGCAATTAAACCCACGCCCGATAATCTCGCCATCTTGCACCAACACCGCGCCCACCGGCACTTCGCCCAGCGCTGCACCTTGCGCCGCGAGCGCCAAGGCTTCACGCATGAAATCGCGATCACGGCTGCGGTCGATGATCGCCGCAGGACGAATCTGGCGCATCACTTCACCTCGATGGCGGCCATCAGGCCGGTTTCCATGTGGTCGATCACGTGGCAGTGGAACATCCACACCCCCGGATTATCGGCCACCAGCGCCACTTGCGCGCGCTCGTTCTTGCCCAGCAGATAGGTGTCGGTGAAATACGGAATGACCTTGTGCCGGTTCGACGACAACACTTTGAAGCTCATGCCGTGCAGGTGAATCGGGTGCTGATACTGGGTCATGTTTTTCAGTTCGAAAATATAGCTCTGCCCCAGCTTCAAACTGGCGATCGGCCGATCAGCGCAAGTCTTGTCGGTGATGTCCCAAGCCTTGCCATTGATCTGCCACAGGCTCGGCGGGCGCCCGTTGTCGACATCGACCGACACCGAACCGACCCATTCGAAATTGAAGTTGAGTTTCTCGGCATTCGCCAGATCCGGCTCGGCCACCGGGTTGGCCGGCAAGGTTTTCGGCCAGTCGGTCGGCGCGTCGCTATTGGCCACCGAACGCAATGTGCCAAGACGCACCGGGCCATTACGCAACGACAACTCTTCGCCCGCCGCCGGTGCTTTGATCGCCAGACAAATACGCATGCCCGGGCCCAGCCAATATTCTTTGCCCAATGGCCGTGGCTCGACCGGGTTGCCGTCCAGCGCATAAATTTTCGCTTCGACGCCGGGAATATTGATGCGATACGTGAGGGTGTTATCCAGATTGAGCAGCCGCACCCGGGTGATCTGCCCCGCCGGCAATTCAATCACCGGGGTCGGCACACCATTGATCGTCGACAAACGCCCTGCCGTACCGCCCCGCGCCGCTTCGCGCGGAATACTGAACTCGACGAAATTGCCTACGTCATCAATGTGCCAATTCTTCAGGCTCAAGGTCTTTTCGTAGATGAAACCGGTCGGCTCGCGCTCTTCAATGATCAGCGGCCCGACCAACCCGCGACCCAGCTCTTCGCTGCTGCTGACGTGCGGGTGATACCAATAGCTGCCGGCGTCCGGAACACGGAATTTGTAATCAAAGTACTCGCCCGGCAACACCGGCAGTTGCGAGACGTACGGTACGCCATCCATTTCCAGCGGCAGGCGGATGCCGTGCCAGTGAATCGTGGTCGCCACCGGCAAATGGTTGATGAAGCGCACCCGCAGCCATTCACCCTGACGCACGCGTAATTCGGTGCCCGGCGCTGACGGGCCGAACGCCCACGCCTCGGTCTTGTGCCCAGGCACCAGTTCAACGTCCAGTGGCGCGGCGATCAGCTCGTAATCGTGACCCGCCTCAGCGTCGGCCATCTTGCCTAGCCAGTAACGCGACGCGCCCCCTGCGCCGACGCCAACGACAACCAGACCGGCCAGGCCACCGAGTATTTGGCGACGGGTAAAGGACATGAACTCAACTACCTCACGTATCAGCGACAGGCCCGGGGGCCCGTTAAAAGGCGAATACGATACACCCGCAACTGCGAAACAGTAAGGCCGGCGTGGCAATGCGACACAGGTTCGCCATGTCTGCGGGACACTTTCGTACAGATCGCGTCCCTGCTTCCTTCACGCTCAGATGGCCTCAGCCCTACAGATTCGCGCCGCTGAAAAAGCCATAGTGTTGATCAGTTTTTTACCCCCCATTTCTCAAGGAGCGAGAAGTGAATATTTCTGTAACCCTGCCCCCATCTCTGCTTCCAAACCCTGCCGACGAACAGTCACTGCACGCGCTGGTGCTGCCGTTTACCGAGGCCTGCCCCGACCTGCACGACATGGCCCACGAAGCGGCCCAGGGCATTCTCGACAAATACGGTATCAAAGACATTGATCCCGAAAATGTCTGGTGGCACCGCTTCAACAACACCTCGGTCAGCAGCGATAAAGCCTTTCTGGGCTGGGAGCATTACCCGTCACCTTCGGAGTCACTGACGCTGGCGGAGCTAGTGGTCAAACGCTTTCACGCTCCCGATCAGGACAATGCCGACCTCCTCGACGGCTACGGCGGCTTTTACAGCGAAGGCGCAGACGCATCGGTCTTCAACGAGACCAACGAGGTTCGCCTGCGCCCCAGCGAAGTGCTGAAAGACCTTTGGGCGATCAACTTCAGCGAACTCTATCGAACGAAAATGCAGCAGTTCTGGACGCTGCACGCCGACGATTTCCGCACGTTGGCCAAACTGAATTTCCTCGCCAAGGCCCTCGACGAACACGACGGCGAACGGCTGAACAATGAAAACCTCAAAACATTGATCAAGGCTGTGGCGAGCGATATCACCTGGCCGGTTTCGCTGGCATTTCTGCAACGCGAAGCGCCCATTGCCGACGGACTGCGAGTGAGCGCCCTGAACATCGGCGGCTACAGCGCCACGGATATTTTGTGCATCGCTGACAGCAATGGCGTGCAGATTCTCTACACCCCCGGTGAGCTTGACTGCTTCCATGTGCTCGCCACTGAGTCCGATCTGCATTGGTGGTTGTTGATGCAAAACAATCATGCGGAGAATCGCGCACGCTTCATGGCGCATTTCCCCTTGGCTGCCCAGCAACAGGACGATGGCAATATCGGTCTGAATGCCATGATCGACTTGCTGTACTCGACGTGGGGCGCCAGCGATCACCACTTGATCAACCAAAACACCACCGCAATCACAGGTGACGCGTTCAGTTGGCTACGCGACTCGGTCAAGGCGCGCATGCACAGCGATGCTGACCTTTCGCTGCATTCCAATGGCGAGCTGCGCAAGAAGATGTGGATCGGCTACCTGAACGCCTTTCTCCGGGTTTTCGGCTCAATGGCCGCAATCGGCTGGCCGGCAGCGCTGGCGGTGGTCGGCGCGGGGCTTGCGGATATGGGCTTGAACATCGATCAAGCCATCAATGGCACCAGCAAGGCAGATCGCAAGGCTGGAGTCATCGGAGCGATCGCCAGCGGCATCGATGTGCTGTTCAACCTGTCGTACCTGCGTGGAGCAGCAGAGGTCGCGGAAGTTGGCGAAGCGAGCGAAATGTTTAACGTTCAGGACGAGTTTACCGAACCACTCATCGACGAATCGACCGCAGATATTGCAGATGTCCCGCCAATTGCGCGTTATTCCCCTGGCCCCGCTTATGGGCAACAAGGCACAGACTTACTGGAGTCTTTCGAGACCAATGAAGTGCTGGACGGATTATCGCCTGTCTCGCAAGAAGGCCAGTATCAAGGGATTTTTCAACCACCGGGTGGTGGGCACTACGTACTGATCAACGACAGTTATTACCTGGTTCGCTTCATCAAAGAGCTCAAGGGCTGGGCGATCATTGATCCGGCAAATCCTCACTCGTTCTATCGCAGTTTGCCGATTCGTCTGGATGAGGCTGGGGAATGGCAACCGATCAATCGTCCGGGCCTGATGGGCGGCGGCAAGTGCATCGGGCTGTGGCCATGGGGTCGCGCTCGAACACCGCTTCCGGACGTGGAAAGTCCGCCGACCGCCTACAACATTCCGCCCGCTTCACGCGATGCGCTGAACGAACTCGCTCAAGGCCGGGGTACCAAATACGAGCTCAAAGATTACATGGCCTCCCTGCCAAAAACGGACGGGAGTAATCCGCACGCTGAGTTCAAGGCGTTACGCCAGACGCTATACCGCGATGCCAATGCCTTTCTGGAGTCCCACACGCTACCAGCGCGCCCGGAAATCCCTGAATTGCCGGCGAAACTCGCGCCGAAAGAGATCATCAAGAAGCTGTATAAATCGGCGTCCGGGCTGGTCATTGGCGAAAATCACTCCAGTGTCGGCAGCAAACAGTTTCTGATCGACAACATGGCGGCACTCAGTAAACAGAAGGTCAAAACCCTGTATCTGGAGCATGTGCTGACGGACTTCCATCAAGCCGATCTGGATGTTTTCAATCGCACCGGGAAGATGTCAGAGACGCTGGAAACCTACCTGAAGACCATGGACGGGGGATTCAAAACCGACACCAGCGGCCAGTACACCTTCCTCGAACTGGCCAAAGCGGCGCAAAAAAATCATATCCGCATCCAGTCGATCGATTGCCTCGCCAGCTACCGCAGCACCGGCATGAGCGGCGTCGACAAAAACACCTTCCGCCAGAAGATGATGAATTACTTTTCGCATGAGGTGATCACGGCTGACCAGAACGCTCGTGGCGCCCATCGCTGGGTCGCGCTGGTAGGCGACAGCCATGCCAATACCTGGGAAGGCGTACCGGGTTTAAGTGAACTGGAAGGCGGCATCGGCCTGCGTATAGAAAGTACCCCGGCCGGAACTGCCCGAGGCATAGAGCCGGATTCCGGGCGCATTCCGACCGACGAGTTTGCCCGCCCGTTATCGCCCGTCAAAAGCGACCTGCGCCTGCAAATCGACACCCCCGCCAGCGTTGCCTTGGCCGACTCACTGGAAAAAACACTGATCAATCCCGGCGATTGCACGGTGATGAACATCGACGACGTCGCCACGCTGATTCATCGCAGCAGCGATGGCAACATCGTTCGCACGCCGATCCTTAACAAGGGCGGGTTCTATTACGTCGAACGGCCGAACTGGCCCATCAGCGGCCGACGGTATTCGAGCCTTGTGGAGCTATCGGCAGCTTTAAGGCTCATGGGTTTCAAACCAATAAAAATCAGCTGACGTAAAAAAGCCCCGTGAACTCGCGTTCACGGGGCTTTCGGGGTTTGCGCTGCATCAGCCGATGGGGTGGAAGGTGATCGGCTTATCGCTAATAAGTCCGCATGTTTCAGGTGAAGCAGCTTGTTACCGTTCAGCCACACAGCAACCTGCCAAAAGGGGAAAAGCTTACGTAGAATGCCCACGTGGCTATGGAACACCTTCCTTCTAAACCTCCTATGACCTAGGGGTTTCGCTCTCCACACAGCGCCTGCTTATAGCAGGCGTTTTTATATCAGCTGTAAACATGATGCTGCAGCTCGTCTACACGGCGACCAAGGGAGAAAATCAAGCATGAATCAGGAGTTGTTCCTGCGTCGCCGAAGCAAAGTTCACGTCCCGATCGGCACTGGGGGTGCCACACGCGCTCAAGTCGCATCGGCTGTTCGAGAAGTCACGGCGTTCCGATGCGTATTCTCAGAGTCTCTGATTGAGCATATCGGCAGGTTATCACCGGTAGAACTCAAGTATTGGCTGAGAGATATTATTGGTGTGCTTCGCCGACAGACCGGTGCTCACGTGCACCACCGGCCGTTTTATCCTGACTTTCCAGAACAAGTTCTGAAGGCCTCAGAGGCAGAGTTGTACCTTAACGCAGTCATGCATTACCTCACGCTTAGGCGCTTGCCACCGACTGAGCTATCTCGTCCCCCGCTGCTTGAAGGCAACTTCATTCTCCGCGTCATCGAACCGGGAAGCGTCTCTGAATTCGAGTCACTGCTTGAGCCGCTGGTTTCATCGCGCACTTCGCTCTCCGAAGAAGAAACGGCCGATGTCGTCTGGTTTATCCGAGAGTACAAAAGTGATGCGTTCCGTCTACTGCCTGAGACCATCCCATTCCGGGAGATCCGCGCACAGGTTGGCGGCGCACTGATCCGGTACGTCGCCAGCGATGCACGGGTAAATGCATTCCTCGAGCGAAACATCGATACAGCAACTGACGTGCTTCGACTGGCGGTCGCGTTGAGTGGAGGAGACGTATCGCTAACGACAGCTACGACACGTTTCAAAGCAATGAAGCGCTCGATGCGCCGTCAGTTCTTGCGCCTGCTCGATCACATACCCAACGCCACAGAAGACGTGATGCGCCATGCTGAACGGTGGAAACGTCTGGCTGAAGTGCTGCATCCGGGCGACTACGCTGATAAGTACCCACAAGCATTGGCCGCCATCACGGCGGCTCGTCGTAACGAAGCACCCGCCACTTTCAATTCAAGTGTCGAGACATTGCTCGCACAACGTGACATCGCAGCTCTTACACCCCTCCTGCAAAGCCGACCTGGTGAGTTCGCACGCCGGCTAGACGTGACCCTGCGCCGCGCGACAGAAACACACGCTGTACTCGACGCATTCGAGGCTGTTGCGGCACAAGTTTCCTCGCCTGTGCTGCTGCAGTTGCTGGCCCATTTACATGCACCGCGCCCACTACCCCTGCGCGCGTTCACACCGAAAGGTTCACTCGCTAAAGTTTTTGCGATCAAAGATCGACGTCAACCTATAACACCTGAAGTGTTGGCCGGAGCGGCTCGTGTCTGCGAGGACGCTCTCGTACAGCGCTTTGCTTCACTCCCGCCATTAGGCCGCTGCTTCATTGATCCGGCGTTACGTGAATACAAAGTGCCGCTGGCGCAGCGCGCTTCATCGAAGTCGCTGCGTACACTGGTGCGGGGCAGTCGATTGCCTGTGCCCGACACTCGATTCATCCGTCTGTTCCTATGGTGGAAGAATGGCAGTGAACGCACAGATATCGACTTGTCCGCCGCTTTTTTCGACGCCAACTTCGTTTTCAAAGATACGGTCGCGTACTACAACCTGAAGAGCTACGGCGGCTACCACAGCGGCGACATCGTCAATGCGCCCGAAGGGGCTTCGGAGTTCATCGACCTCGACATCGACGCCCTTACCGAGAAGGGTATCCGTTATGTAGTCACGTCCATCAACTCATACACCGACCAGCCGTACTGCGATCTCCCTGAATGCTTCGCTGGTTGGATGGCCCGCTCTGATACAGCGTCGGGCGAAGTGTTCGAGCCGCGATCCGTGTTCGACCGTATCGATATCGCATCCGACACAGTGATCTGTCTGCCATTCGTGATGGATCTTCAGGAGCGGCGCATGATTTGGGCCGATCTGGGACTCACTTCAGCTCCCCGGTGGAACAACGTCGAGAACAACCTCAGTGGAGTGTCGTTGATGTTGCGGGCGTTGGTGCATACACCACGGCCGGATCTGGAAACGCTGTTCGATTTACATGTTCGAGCACGAGGGGAGCGAGTGGCTTCGCCTCGGCAGGCACAGGCAGTGTTTGCACCTGATCAAGGGATCACGCCGTTTGATACGGATTTGATTCGATCACAATTCCTCTAATATCTGAGCCACCTCGCCTGCAAATCAAGCGCTGCACCCTAGCTACGCTTCAAATAATTGCACCCAACAAAAAAGGCGCCTAAGCGCCTTTTTTGTTCACCACGAAACAACTAGCAGGATTATTCCCACTCAATCGTCGCAGGCGGCTTGCTCGACACGTCATAAGTGACGCGCGAAATGCCTTCGATTTCATTGATGATGCGGCCGGAGACGGTTTCCAGCAGTTCGTAAGGCAGGTGCGCCCAACGTGCGGTCATGAAGTCGATGGTTTCTACGGCACGCAGGGCAACAACCCAGGCGTAACGACGACCATCGCCAACAACGCCAACCGATTTCACTGGCTGGAACACCACGAAAGCCTGGCTGACTTTGTGGTACCAGTCGGCTTTGCGCAGTTCTTCGATGAAGATGTGGTCGGCACGACGCAGCAGGTCGGCGTATTCCTTTTTCACTTCACCGAGGATACGCACGCCCAGGCCCGGGCCCGGGAATGGGTGACGGTAGACCATGTCGTACGGCAGGCCGAGTTCCAGGCCCAGACGACGGACTTCGTCCTTGAACAGTTCGCGCAGTGGCTCGACCAGCTTCAGGTTCATCTCTTCCGGCAGGCCGCCCACGTTGTGGTGCGACTTGATCACGTGGGCCTTGCCGCTTTTCGCGCCAGCCGACTCGATCACGTCCGGGTAGATGGTGCCCTGAGCGAGGTACTTGATGTTGTCCAGTTTGTTCGACTGGGCATCGAATACGTCGATGAAGGTGCGACCGATGATTTTGCGCTTCTTCTCTGGATCGGCTTCGCCGGCCAGGTTGTTCAGGAACTGCTCTTCAGCGTTGGCGCGGATTACCTTGACGCCCATGTTCTCGGCGAACATGGCCATCACCTGCTCGCCTTCGTGCAGACGCAGCAGGCCGTTGTCGACGAAGACGCAGGTCAGTTGGTCGCCGATGGCTTTGTGCAGCAGCGCGGCAACCACCGAGGAGTCAACGCCGCCGGACAGACCCAGCAGCACGTTGTCGGTACCGACTTGTGCGCGGATGTTGGCGATGGCGTCTTCAGCGATCTTCGACGGCGTCCAAAGGGCTTCACAGCCGCAGATGTCGAGCACGAAGCGCGACAGGATGCGACCGCCCTGTTTGGTGTGGGTCACTTCCGGGTGGAACTGCACGCCGTAGTAGCCACGGTCGTCGTTGAACATACCGGCGATCGGGCAGCTTGGGGTGCTGGCGAGGACGTGGAAGTCTTCCGGCATCCTGGTGACCTTGTCACCGTGGCTCATCCAGACGTCGAGGCCGAACAGGCCGTCAGCGTCGATGTGGTCTTCGATGCCGTCGAGCAGGCGGCTCTTGCCGACTACATCAACGCGGGCGTAACCGAACTCACGCAGCTCGGAACCTTCAACCTTGCCGCCCAGTTGCTCGGCCATGGTCTGCATGCCGTAGCAGATACCGAAAACCGGTACGCCCAGATCGAACACTGCCTGTGGGCAGCGCGGGCTGTCGGCGACGTGTACGGACTCGGGGCCGCCGGCGAGGATGACGCCTTTAGGAGCGAATTCGCGGATCGCATCTTCGTCCATGTCGAACGGGTGCAGTTCGCAATACACACCGATCTCGCGCACGCGGCGGGCGATCAGTTGGGTGTATTGCGAACCGAAGTCGAGGATCAGGATGCGGTGAGCGTGAATATCGAGGGCCATGATTCAGTCTCGTCTAAGTCATTCAGAAACAGTCGTGATACAGAAACAACTCGGGGCTGAATAAAACAGCCCCGGTTGTCTAACGATTTGCTTGAAGCATCAACCTACGCGGTAGTTTGGCGCTTCTTTGGTGATCTGCACGTCGTGAACGTGGGATTCGGCCATGCCGGCGCCGGTGATCCGCACGAACTCTGGCTTGGTGCGCATTTCTTCGATGTCGGCGCTGCCGGTGTAACCCATCGAGGAAC
>NZ_JBIVJB010000022.1:0-69562 GCF_044750025.1 Pseudomonas sp. NPDC088885
AGGAGTGGGCGTATTTCCCAGGGCCGTCCCGAGTGGGCGCGGCGTTGAAACGGGTTATGGAGGTCTGAATGGGCACGCACGTTATCAAGATGCCGGACATCGGCGAAGGCATCGCAGAAGTAGAACTGTCGCAGTGGCATGTCAAGGTCGGCGATCTGGTCGTTGAAGATCAGGTGCTGGCGGACGTGATGACTGACAAGGCGATGGTCGATATTCCGTCGCCGGTGCATGGCAAGGTGATTGCCCTCGGTGGTCAGCCGGGTGAAGTGATGGCGGTTGGCAGTGTGCTGATCAGCATCGAGGTTGAGGGTGCCGGCAATCTGAAAGAATCCGCCGCGCCTGCGCCTGTTAAAGAAGCACCCGTTGCGCCGAAAGTTGAGGCCGTTGTTGAGAGCAAACCTGCTCCAGCCGCCCCGCGTCCGGCTGCCGTTTGCCAAGGCCCGATGGTGGCTCGCGAAGCAGACGAACGTCCTCTCGCCTCCCCGGCCGTGCGCAAACATGCGCTGGATCTGGGCATTCAATTGCGTCTGGTGCGCGGTTCCGGCCCGGCCGGTCGGGTGTTGCACGAAGACCTTGAAGCCTACTTGGCGCAAGGTCAGTCGAACGCCTCGGCGCCGGTGGCCGCTGCTTACGCCCAGCGTAATGACGAAGAACAGATTCAAGTGATCGGCATGCGCCGCAAGATCGCCCAGCGCATGCAGGACGCCACTCAACGTGCCGCACACTTCAGTTATGTCGAAGAAATCGACGTCACCGCAATCGAAGAACTGCGTGCGCACCTGAATGAAAAACACGGTGCCAGCCGTGGCAAGTTGACCTTGCTGCCGTTCCTCGTCCGCGCCTTGGTCGTCGCCCTGCGCGACTTCCCGCAGATGAATGCCCGTTACGACGACGAAGCTCAGGTCATCACCCGCCTGGGCGCCGTGCATGTTGGCGTCGCCACGCAAAGCGATGTCGGCCTGATGGTGCCGGTGGTGCGTCACGCCGAAACGCGCAGCCTGTGGGACAGCGCCACGGAAATCTCGCGTTTGGCCAACGCCGCGCGCAATGGCAAGGCCAGTCGCGATGAGCTATCCGGTTCAACCATCACCCTCACCAGCCTCGGTGCGCTGGGCGGTATCGTCAGCACCCCGGTGTTAAACCTGCCGGAAGTGGCCATCGTCGGCGTCAACAAAATCGTCGAACGGCCAATGGTCGTCAAAGGCCAGGTGGTGATCCGCAAGATGATGAACCTCTCCAGCTCCTTCGATCACCGCGTGGTCGACGGCATGGACGCGGCACTCTTCATCCAGGCCATTCGCGGCTTGATCGAACAACCTGCCACTTTGTTTGTGGAGTAAGGCTCGCATGCAATCTCTGAACACTACGCTGCTGATCATCGGCGGCGGCCCTGGCGGCTATGTAACGGCGATTCGCGCCGGGCAACTGGGCATTGCGACGATTCTGGTCGAAGGCCAATCGCTGGGCGGCACTTGCCTGAACATCGGCTGCATACCGTCGAAAGCGCTGATCCATGTCGCTGAGCAGTTTCACCAGACCCGGCATCACAGTCAGCATTCGGCACTGGGCATCAGCGTTGCCGCGCCGACGCTCGACATCAGCAAAAGTGTCGAGTGGAAGGACGGCATCGTTGATCGCCTGACCACTGGCGTTGCGGCTCTGCTGAAGAAGAACAAGGTTCAAGTGATCAATGGCTGGGCCAAGGTCATCGACGGCAAGACTGTTGAAGTCGGCGACACGCGCATTCAATGCGAGCATCTGGTGCTGGCCACCGGTTCGACCAGCGTCAATCTGCCGATCCTGCCGATTGGCGGGCCGATCATCTCCTCCACCGAAGCGCTGGCGCCGACATCCGTGCCGAAACGTCTGGTGGTGGTGGGTGGGGGTTACATCGGTCTGGAATTGGGCATCGCTTATCGCAAGCTCGGCGCCGACGTCAGTGTGGTTGAGGCTCAGGATCGCATCCTGCCGGCCTACGACGCCGAACTGACGCAACCGGTGCATGACGCGCTGAAGCAACTCGGCGTGAAGCTGTTCTTGAAACACAGCGTGCTGGGTTTCGACGGCACGTTGCAGGTGCGCGACCCAGAGGGCGAGACGCTGAACCTGGAAACCGATCAGGTGCTGGTCGCCGTCGGTCGCAAACCGAATACCCAGGGCTGGAATCTGGAAGCGCTGAATCTCGACATGAACGGCTCGGCGATCAAGATCGACAGCCGCTGCCAGACCAGCATGCGCAATGTCTACGCGATTGGCGATTTGAGCGGCGAGCCGATGCTGGCCCACCGCGCGATGGCGCAGGGCGAAATGGTTGCCGAGTTAATCAGCGGCAAAACCCGCGAATTCAGCCCGACGGCGATTGCTGCGGTGTGCTTTACCGATCCGGAACTGGTGGTGGTCGGCAAGACGCCGGACGAGGCTAAAGCTGCGGGGCTGGACTGCATTGTGTCGAGTTTCCCGTTCGCAGCGAATGGCCGGGCGATGACGCTGGAGTCGAAAAGCGGCTTCGTGCGCGTGGTCGCTCGTCGGGACAATCATCTGATTGTCGGCTGGCAGGCGGTGGGCGTTGGCGTGTCCGAGTTGTCGACAGCGTTTGCGCAAAGCCTGGAAATGGGCGCACGGCTCGAGGACATCGGCGGCACCATCCATGCGCATCCGACCTTGGGAGAAGCGGTGCAGGAAGCGGCGTTGCGTGCCCTCGGGCATGCGTTGCACCTGTAGCTGCGTTGATCGTTCCCACGCTCTGCGTGGGAATGCAGCCGGGGACGCTCTGCGTCCCAAAAGCCGAACGCGGAGCGTCCGATGAGGCATTCCCACGCAGAGCGTAGGAACGATCAAGCGTGGGAACGATCAGTGGAGCGAATTCCGGGCTGCGAAACCGCTCAAGAATGAAGTATTGTTGTGCCCATCCAAAAAACGTCAGAAGCCTTGAACCGTTTCGACGGTTGTTCAGTGATAGAGGGTGTCATGGGTAACGAAAGCATCAATTGGGACAAGCTGGGTTTTGACTACATCAAGACCGACAAGCGCTATCTATCGTACTTTCGCGATGGCGAGTGGGACAAAGGCACCCTGACCGAAGACAACGTGCTGCACATCAGCGAAGGCTCGACGGCCCTTCACTATGGCCAGCAGTGCTTCGAAGGCATGAAGGCCTATCGTTGCAAGGACGGCTCGATCAACCTGTTCCGCCCGGATCAGAACGCCCTGCGTATGCAACGCAGCTGCGCGCGTCTGCTGATGCCGACCGTTGATACCGAGCAGTTCATCGAAGCCTGTAAGGAAGTGGTTCGTGCCAACGAGCGCTTCATTCCGCCTTATGGCACCGGCGGCGCGCTGTACCTGCGCCCGTTCGTGATCGGCGTGGGTGACAACATCGGCGTGCGCACTGCCCCCGAGTTCATCTTCTCAATCTTCTGCATCCCGGTCGGCGCCTACTTCAAGGGCGGCCTGACCCCGCATAACTTCCAGATTTCCAGCTACGACCGCGCCGCCCCACAAGGCACCGGCGCAGCCAAAGTCGGCGGCAACTACGCGGCCAGCCTGATGCCGGGCTCGAAAGCCAAGAAAGCCAACTTCGCTGACGCGATCTACCTGGATCCGATGACCCACACCAAGATCGAAGAAGTCGGTTCGGCCAACTTCTTCGGGATCACCCACGACAACAAGTTCATCACCCCGAACTCGCCGTCGGTTCTGCCAGGCATCACCCGCCTGTCGCTGATTGAACTGGCGAAATCGCGTCTGGGCCTGGAAGTGGTTGAAGGCGATGTGCTGATCGACAAACTGTCGGACTTCAAAGAAGCCGGCGCTTGCGGTACTGCGGCAGTGATCACGCCGATCGGTGGCATCAGCTACAACGATCATCTGCATGTGTTCCACAGCGAGACAGAAGTCGGCCCTGTGACCCAGAAGCTTTATAAAGAGCTGACCGGTGTACAGACCGGCGACATCGAAGCGCCAGCGGGTTGGATCGTTAAGGTTTGATTTGACGGCTCTGGATGTATAAAAGCCCCCCCACCGAGTGATTGGTGGGGGGCTTTTTTTGTGGTGATAAAGATCAAAAGATCGCAGCCTTCGGCAGCTCCTACATAGATCTCCTGTAGGAGCTGCCGAAGGCTCGGGCCGCGATCGGACGATCTTTTGATCTTCTATTTCAAGGCAATCCTTTTCCCGGCACGACTGGCGATCCCACTCGCCTGCCCGTTCTGCTGTTTCCCCATCCGCGCCTGCGTAATCAGTCCAGGAATCAACTCGCCCTCCGGCAGATTCTTCCAGAACCGCACCGGCAAATGTCCCTGCATGACCTTCGGATTCAACCGCGCCGGATTGAAGATGTGGCTGTAATACGTCAACCACAGATCACCATGCGGATCATCGACGTTCTGCGCCAGTTGCTGCCATTCCACGGGGCATTGACGCTGGTGAATCAGTTGCTCGCCATCGTAATAAACCCCGTCACGCGGCGTCGCGATCAGCCAGCGATGACGGCCCATGCGCCCGATGAAATGTTCGCTGGCACTGTGCAGGATGTCGTGGGCCGGTTCGTGCCACGCCACGTATTGCGGGCCAGCGCTGGCTGACGGGCGTTCGATGAAACGTACAAACGCGTGCAGGTGATGGGCTTCACGGCGCACCTGTTTGATACGTCGCTGCAACTCGCTGCCAAGCTTGTCTCCGGCGAGCATGGCCGTGCGATCGCCATGGCTGACCCGCCACAGCACTTCATACAAAAGGCTCCAGCGTTGATCGCCGCGGTATTGCGCCGCTTGTTCCAGCGTATCGAGCAATGCACGCGGGATCCTCGCCATAAACGGCCCCTGACCTTCTGGAACTGGAGCATCACTGGCGAACAGATCTCCCACCCCTTCCGACGCCCAACTCACCAGACTTGGATCGATTTCATGGCTCAGCAGCCAACGTGCTTGCTGACGCCACGTCTCGAACAGATCGTCGCAATCAAGATTGATCATCCCCACAACCCCATCTGTTGCGGCATCGGCCGGTCGCGCAATTGCTGATAGAGCAAATGGCTGGTGACTTCGGCCTGCTGTGGGTGGTAATCGCTGGTGATGATGAACGGCTTGGCCTTGGCCAGCACGCAGCGCATGCGCGCGACGTCTTCGTAGCGGATTCGGCGCTGACGACGCAGCTCGACCAAGCGTTCGGTGGTGCGCAGGCCGATGCCGGGGATGCGTGAGATCAGAGACGCTTCGGCACGGTTCAGATCCAGCGGGAACACTTCACGATTCTGCAGTGCCCACGCCAGTTTCGGGTCGATGTCCAAAGCCAGATTGCCCGGGCCCTTGAGCAGTTCGTCAGCGCTGTAACCGTAGCTGCGCAGGAGGAAATCGGCTTGGTACAAACGGTGTTCACGCATCAGTGGCGGCGCGGCGAGGGGCACGCTTTTCGGGCTGTCGGGGATCGGGCTGAATGCCGAATAATAAACCCGCCGCAAACGGAAGTTGCCGTACAGCGACTGCGCACTTTGCAAAATTGTGCTGTCGTCGGTGTCATCGGCGCCGACGATCATTTGCGTGCTCTGCCCAGCGGGCGCGAACTTCGCTGATCGGGGTTCATTGAGAACGGTTTGCACACCGGTGTAGATGGTGTTCATGGCCAGCTTGATCGAGCCGATATCCTTCTCCGGCGCCAACGTCTGCAGGCTGGCGTCGGTGGGCAGTTCGATATTGACGCTCAAACGATCGGCGTAACGCCCCGCTTCTTCGATCAGCGCAGGATCAGCTTCGGGGATGGTTTTAAGGTGGATGTAACCGCGAAATTCATGTTCTTCGCGCAGCAGCTTCGCGACGCGCACCAGTTGCTCCATGGTGTAGTCCGCCGAGCGGATGATTCCGGAGCTGAGGAACAAGCCGCTGACACAGTTGCGCCGGTAGAAATCCATGGTCAGCGCCACCACTTCTTCGGGCGTGAAACGTGCGCGGGGGACGTCACTGGAACGGCGATTGACGCAGTATTGGCAATCGTAGAGACAGAAATTGGTCAGCAAAATCTTCAACAACGACACGCAGCGCCCGTCCGGCGTGTAGCTGTGGCAAATGCCCATGCCATCGGTCGAGCCCAGACCACTCTTGCCCTCGGAGCTGCGTTTGGGCGCACCACTGCTCGCACAAGACGCGTCGTATTTGGCGGCGTCGGCGAGAATGCTCAGCTTGTCGATGATTTGCATGGCGCGGGCTCTTCACTGTTTGGATATACAGTATAGCGTCGCGAGCTTGCGCACAAGGTTGGGCACGACCCCTCGTCGGCTTGGAGCGAAGATGAAAAGATCGCAGCGTTCCGCAGCTCCTACATAGATTCGGGATCGGGATTCATCGGGTGTACACACGCTCTGTAGGAGCTGCCGAAGGCTGCGATCTTTTGATCTGGCCTTTATCAATCGCCACCTCAACACCAAATCGCACACTGATTTCCTTGCGCCCTACGGCCGTCAACGCCAACGCCCGACTGTCCAGATCCTGCGTCACCCACTTACGCCTCAACGCCGCTTGCAACAACGCAGCCCCTAACGATCCACCCAGATGCGGCCGACGCATGCTCCAGTCCAGACAAGGACAAGCAAACTTGCGGCGCAACGTGCTCAAATCCTGCACCTCGATACCCAGACCTTCAAACAGCGCCGCGCCACTGTCACTCAAGCGATACGCCTGCTCGCCAGTCTCCACCAGCCATCCGGCCTCGATAAAACGGTCATGCAGCCACACCGCCAGTGTCCCCGCCATATGGTCATAGCACGTTCGCGCGAATTGCAGACGATCCGGCGTGTGCGGTTTGAACGTCGGCGCGGCGCTTTGGCCAATCACCATCAAGGCTTCCAACGCCTGGGCGACGCGCTGATCGGCGAGGCTGTAATAACGATGACGGCCCTGCACATGCAGACGCACCAGCGCGAGATCCTTGAGTTTGGCCAAGTGCGCACTGGCCGTGGAGGCGCTGACCTCGGCGATGGCTGCCAGCTCCGTAGGGGTGCGGGCGTGTCCATCCATCAGCGAGCAGAGCATTTTCGTACGCGCAGGTTCCGCGATGGCGGCGGCCACTTGCGAAACGCCGATGTCTTGATGTTCTGCGTGCATATTTCGCTCCCGGACGAATCGTCGCCGCTGAGGACTGACGATACTCGCAACACTTTCCTGACGACAAGGCTGCGAACCATGGATCCGATCAACGCTGCGACTCATACCGATCCCTATCCTTATTACGCATCGCTGCGTGCTCAAGGAGGCTTGGTGTTTCATCAGGAACTGAAATTGTGGCTCGCCAGCAGCGCCCGTGCAGTGTGCGCGGTGTTGGCGCATGCCGATTGCCGCGTGCGTCCTGCACAGGAACCCGTGCCGAAAGCGATTGCCGGCGGCATGGCCGGCAAGGTGTTCGGCCAGTTGATGCGGATGAATGATGGCGAGCGTCAGCGTTGCCCGCGTTCGGCAATCGAGCCTGCGCTTGAGCTGATCAATAAAGCCGAGGTTCGCGCCTTGGTGGCTGCCCGGTTGATAAACGTGGACGCCGACGGCTTATATAAAGCCATGTTTCGCGGGCCTGTTTGCGTGGTCGCGGCGCTGCTTGGTTTTACCCCGGCGCAGGGCCGGGCGATCTGTGAGCTGACGGCGGATTTCATCGCCTGTCTCTCACCGTTGAGCAATGACCTTCAGTTGGCGGCGGCGCATGCGGCGGCTGAGCAGTTGCGCGGGTATTTCATCGAGTTGCTGGCTGAGGCGGACAGCGCTTTGCTGACGGAAATTCAGCGGCGGTTTGAAGGCGATGAAGATGCGCTGTTCGCCAATTTGATCGGGCTGTGTTCACAGACTTATGAAGCCACTGCCGGGTTGATTGGCAATGCTTTGGTGGCGCTAAAGAGTCGGCCCGATTTGCGTGAGGCGTCGATGGAAGCGGTGTTGGCGGAAGTGCAGCGTTTGGATCCGTCAGTGCAGAACACGCGACGGTTTGTAGCGCAGTCCTGCGAGATTGATGGGGTGCGCGTTGAGGCTGGGGATGTGATTCTGCTGTTGTTGGCCTCGGCCAATCGGGATCCGGCGTTGAACGAGCATCCTGAGCAGTTTTTGCCGGATCGCCCGAACCGGCGCAGTTTCAGTTTTGGCAGCGGTCGGCATCAGTGTCCCGGGCAAATACTGGCGATGGAAATTGCCAGTGCGACTGTCAGAGAAATCCTCGATCACGGTGTGAATCTGGAGCGACTGGCCTGGCATTACCGGCCTTCACTGAATGGGCGGATTCCAATGTTCAGTTTCTTCGGTGACTGATAGGCCGCCTTCGCGAGCAAGCTCGGCTCCTACAAGGATTTGCGCGTCGCCGATCAACTGTAGGAGCAAAGCTTGCTCGCGAAAGCCCCGGAAAAACGCAGCATCATTTCGGCATCATCCACAAGGCTACAGCGCCTTGCGCCTTTGCCTACAACTACGCCAGAATCCGCCGGCTTGTGCGGTTTTGGGGCTGCCGGTAACTTGGTTCGCGTCACTGAATGTTCAGTGATCGGGTTTAGTCGCTCGGTAATCCACTCAATCTGTACAACGTTCCAGACAGTAGATATTTCGATACCTCACTCAATGGTAGCTGTGCGCAGGGCGCCTTCGGGTGCGCCGGTTTGGGTGGGTTTTCCGGTCGACTAACCTGCGTATAGCTGCCACCTCTCGTTTAGTCGCGAGGTGGTGTCAGCATCACTTTGGAAACCTCCGCAATGTTCAAAGTAACGCCGAATCCACCAGAAACAGATGCCATACCCGAATCGGATCCAACCTCCCCCTACTCCGCCCCCAATTCCAGAAAACTCCACGAGGCCGCCGAACGCGCCCTCGACCATTACCTCAAACCGCACATCCCGTCCGAACGAAAACCCAGCACCATGTTCATCGTCGCGCCGGACATGGAAACCGAATCCCTGTTAGCCCACGCCTGCGAATCCATGGCCTCGGCCAGCATCATGCTCAGCGACTTCGCCGGCCTGCTCGAAACGCCCTACCGCAACACCCTGCTCGGCATCCAGCAAGTGGTCATGCTCGGCGAACTCGCCGTCAACCGCGCCCTCGACAACCTCGAACCGCCCACCCGAAACTAAGACTGAAAACTGTGGCGAGGGAGCTTGTCGAATCGTCGCACCGTCCCGCTCGGCTGCGAAACAGTCGCAAAACCGGTATCTGCGGTGTATCTGAAATACCCGGATTGAATGGTTTTAGGGTTGCTACGCAACCCAGCGGGAACAAGCTCCCTCGCCACAAAAAAGCAGGCCGTCTGAAACCAAGGAAACAGGCTATGAACCCATGAAGGATCATCCAGACCACAATCAATGCTTTTCAAGTATTTGGGATGCACTGGAAGACACCCCGCAGTACGCAGCCGATATGCGTCGGCGAGCCAAACTGATGCGTACGCTTTGCGAGACCATTGGCGCCTGGGAGCTTCCTCAGAAGGACGCAGCGAAACGGTTGGGCATCACTCAGCCACGCCTCAATGATGTACTCAACGGTAAAATCGACAAGTTCTCGCTGGATGCATTGGTCAATCTGTCCGCCGCTGCGAAATTAGAAGTAGATATCTGCTTTCCCTTGGCTCCGCCACTGCAATGGGCCTGATATCAGCTATCGCCTAAAGGCACTTCAACCCAACCACCGCTAGAAGTCCGCAAAGTTAGAATGCGCAGGCTTTTTGGATAACCTCAACATCATCCAGTGAGGGCAACGCTTCGCTGGATGATAGAGGCGCATTCCTTGTGTTCACGGCTCAAATAAAAACACCTAAGCCACCCACCTCAATCCTCCCGAGTTAAAACCTCCAGCAACTCAATCTCAAACACCAGATTCGAATTCGGCGGAATCTTGCCCATCGTCCGCTCGCCATAACCCAAATGCGCCGGCACCAGCAATTTACGCTTGCCGCCCACCTGCATCCCCATCAGCCCTTGATCCCAGCCCTTAATCACACGACCGGTGCCAATCACGCACTGAAAAGGTTTGCCACGGCTGTAGGAAGAATCGAACTCGCTGCCGTCTTCCAGCCAGCCTGTGTATTGGGTGGTGATCAGCGCGCCTTTGACTGCGGCTTTGCCCTCGCCTACCTGAAGATCGATTACCTGCAGTTCATCATTCATAACATTCGCTCTATTGTTCAGCAGGCCGCCGTTTTCCCAGAATTGCTGGCTGTTGGCAACCCGAACACGCAGATCAACGCTGTATCCGAATCGAGTGATGACGAATTAAGATAGCCAACCGCCACTACTTCACGGATCGATTCGCCATGCCGGCAGCGCCCCAATGACCCAGCTCTGGATCGGCCTCGCCGTTGGCGTGATTTTGCTGGCCGTGATTGCCGTGCTGTTCTGGCGCGAACGTGAATTGCGTCGGCAACTCGCCGATTACCGAGAGCTGCTGACCCGCGCAGCCGATGGCCAGAACATTCATCAAGACGGCGATGCCGAGCGCTTTAAACGTAGCCAATATTTCGCGCGCATTGGCACTTGGGATTGGGAGGTCGATACCGATCGGTTGTACTGGTCGGACGCCATCTACGGCATGTTCGGTTTCAAGATCGGTGACATCACCCCGTCCTACGCCCTCTTCTGCTCCTGCGTACACCCGGATGACCGCGTGCGGGTGCGCGACGGTGAGTTGCGTTGCCTGGAAACCGGGGAAAACCATGACGAGGAATACCGCGTGGTCTGGCCCGACGGCACGATTCGCTGGCTGCGCGAGACCGGCAACGTAGTGCGCAACGACCACGATGCGGTGATCAAAATGATGGGCGTGGTGCGCGACATCACTGAAGAAAAGGCCTCGGCCAGTTACCTCCAGCACCTCGCCCATTTCGATCCGCTGACCGGTTTGCCCAATCGTTTTGTGCTGGAGCAACGGCTGTCCGAAGCACTGGATCAGGCGCGACAAACCGAAACCCGCGTCGCGCTGGTGTTCGTCGACCTCAACGGTTTCAAAAACATCAACGACCACTACGGCCACGCTGCCGGCGACCGCGTTTTGATCACCACCGCCACCCGCCTGAAACGCATCCTGCGCAGCACCGACACCGTCGCGCGGATTGGCGGTGACGAATTTGTGGTCATCCTGCAGGGCCTGTCACCAAGCCTCAACCTGCAGGACGAAGCCCGCAGCATCTGTCAGAAAATTTTCATCGAACTGTCGCCACCGATCAGCATCGGCAACGACCAGCGCCACATCGGCACCAGCCTTGGGGTGGCAGTGTTTCCGGATCATGCGACGGCGATGGATCGGCTGCTGCACATTGCCGATCTGGCGATGTATGAGGCTAAGCGCAGTGGGAATAATCAGTATCGATTGGGCGGGGAAAGCCCTGCGCGAGTGCATGCGCAGGGCTTTTGAATCTCAACTTAACGCGGAACCGGTTTCATCTCGACAATCGTCCCGTTGGTAATCATCACCATGACGTACTGATCATTGATCTGCACCCATTGCGCCTGTTCAACCGGTTTTTTCAGGCCTTTGGCTTTCCAGTCGATGGCTTTTTCGCTGCGTTGATAGATATCCGGGGCGCGGTCGTTGACCTTCAATTCGCGGTCGCTGACCGGGGATTGAACGGAAGGATCGCTTGAGGTTTGCGCCGCTTGAACAAGTGGACTGATCCCGGCAATGCCGGCGACGAGGGCCAGGCTGGCGATTAGGGTTTTGCTGTTCATCGGTGAACCTCTATTGATGTGTGATACCTGAACTCCGACTGCGGGGCGCGGGAATCATTCCGTGTTTTTGCTATGGCTGGCCGGGAAATTATAGTCACCGGTCATGCCGCCTTCGCGAGCAAGCCAGGCTCCCACAGGATTTTCATGTGTCCGTAAATTTCGTGAACACAGCAAAACCTGTGGGAGCGGGCTTGCTCGCGAATGCGTTAGCCCAGGCAATATATCTAGCGACTGACACACCGCTTTCGCGAGCAAGCCCGCTCCCACAGGAGTGATGTTTTTGCGCTACCATGCCGCGCAATTTCCCGCCGAGTGAAAAGGACATCACCGTGAACACCTATCTCGTCGTCAATCTGGTTTTGCTGGCGCTGTGCGCCCTCTACGCCATGCGCGTGTTCAACTCGCTGGTGGCGCGGCGCAACGAAATCAAGAACGCCTTCGCGCAAGTCGAAGTGCAGCTCAAACGTCGTTATGACCTGATCCCCAATCTGGTGGCCATCGCCAAAGGTGCGATGGCCAACGAACGCGAAACCCTCGAAGCCGTGATCGTCGCGCGCAATGCCGCAGTGGCGGTGCTTGCAGCCGCACAGTCGCAACCGGGCAAGGCGCAAAACATCGAACAATTGGGTCAGGCCGACAGCGCGCTCAACGGCGCCGTGGATCGTTTGACTGTGACGCTCGAGGCTTATCCGGATCTGAAAGCCTCGCAGAACATGCTGCAACTGAGTGAAGAGTTGAGCAGCACCGAGAACAGAGTGAGTTTCGCGCGCCAGGCTTACAACGATGCGGTGATGGCTTACAACACGCTCAAACAGAGTTTTCCGGCGGTGCTGCTGGCGACCAGTTTTGGCCACGGCACCGATGCCGCTCCCCTTAAATTCGCTGACACATTGGCCATCAAGGTCGCTCCAAAAGTGTCGTTCTGATCCTCTTTGCCAACGGATGGCTTCATGAATTTTTTTGAACAACAGCGTCAGGCTCGACATCAGACTGCGCGGCTGATCTTGCTGATGGTCATGGCAGTTGCCTGCCTGATTCTGCTCACCAGCCTGCCCTTCGTCATCGGCGCCTTTGATCGCCGACACAACAGCGACATGGGCGCCGCCTGGCGTGCGTTGGCGTTCACCGCAACGTGGGTGTCGGGCATTGTGCTGGCGGGCAGTCTGTACAAATTCTTTCAACTGCGCGGTGGCGGCAAAGTCGTTGCGCAGACGCTTGGCGGGCGCTCTGTTAACGAAGACGTGCGCACGCTGGAAGAGCGCCAGTTAATGAACGTAGTCGAGGAAATGGCGCTGGCCTCTGGTGTCCCTGTACCGGCGGTTTACCTGCTGCCGGATGAGAGCATCAACGCTTTCGCCGCCGGATTCACGACCGAAGATGCAGCGATCGGTGTGACTCAGGGTGCAATAACACTGCTGACTCGCGACGAGTTGCAAGGCGTCATCGCCCATGAATTCAGCCATATCTACAACGGCGACATGCGCCTCAACACGCGGTTGGTGGCAGTGGTTCACGGAATACTGGTGCTGGGTTTGGCAGGCGCTTCCTTACTCGCAGGGCTAGCCAATACCGGCAAGGGTGAAAAGCGTGATGGCCGGTTGGTTTTCGTACTGGCTTGTCTCGGACTGATACTGTGCGCGGCCGGTTTTGCCGGTAGTTACTTTGGCAATCTGATCAAGGCAGCGGTCAGTCGCCAACGCGAGTTTTTGGCGGATGCCAGTGCCGTGCAATTTACGCGCAACCCCCAGGGCCTTGCCGGTGCGCTGAAAAAGATTGCCAGTCAGGGTTCGTCCTTGAGTTCACCACGAGCCCAGCAGTTCAGTCATCTGTACTTCAGCGACGGCTCAGCAAAGCCGTTGAAAAACCAGCTAGCCACTCACCCTGATATTGGCGAGCGTATTCGGCGGATTGATCCTCTTTGGGATGGCAGTTTTACCAATATCCCGGGATCAATCCAAGCGCGAACCGAGCCTCGAACCTTTCCGCATCTGTCTGACGTCTTCAGCATGGTTCCTGATTCAGCCATGGCTGTGCTTTACGAGATGAATGCGGATCAGGCTCCCATTTCTACCATCGGCGTCATCCCCCAAACTCTTAAAGATGCCGCTCACAGCACCGGTGGCGCACAGGCCATCGTCTATGGATTGCTAATTTCCCGCTCGCCTTCACTCTCGGCAATTCAACTCGATGCACTGCGAGATGATATCGACACCACAATATTCGACACCCTCAACCATCTACATGAACCGTTATTGACGCTCAATCCCGGACTGCGCGTACCGCTTCTGGATCTCGCTATCCCCAGCCTCAAGCACCTGGACAAGAAGCCCTTCGCGGCGATGAAGCAAACCATGAACCGGCTGATAAATGCCGACAACGAAACCGAGCTACTGGAGTGGACACTGCTGCGCATCGTCGAACGCAATGTCGAGGGCGCGCCTGCGGTTCAGTTCAAGTTCGGTTTGTTCCAATGCGCGGAACAATTGCTGGTTTTGCTCAACGCCATGGCCCGCGCCGGGCAGCAGAATCAACAGGCAGCCTTGCAGGCGCTGCATTTTGCCTGGGAAGGACTGACGTTCGAACCGCCGGAAGAACTGCCGATTGAACTGGAAGAACTGGCAGGACTGGAAGCGGCGATCAAGCGTCTGCGCCATCTTATGCCGGAAGAGCGGCCCGCCCTGCTCAACGCGATGACTCGTTGTGTGATGCATGACGGCGTAATCACCGTGGCTGAGGCGGAAATTTTCCGCGCGGTGGCTGATTTGCTCGATTGTCCGTTGCCACCGTTTCTGGTCGCAACTGCTGACGCGTAGACCGCCATCGCTGGCAAGCCAGACTCCCACAGGATTGCGGGGTGCTCGCAAAATCTGTGGTCACCCCGATCAACTGTGGGAGCGGGCTTGCTCGCGAATGCGGTAGCCCAGGCAATATATCTAGCAACTGACACATCGCTTTCGCGAGCAAGCCCGCTCCCACAGGGTTGTGCGATGTCGTTAAGGGTATTGATCCGCTTTACACATCAATGCATGCCAACAATGCAATTAACATATTGTTACACCTGCGCCACCATCCGCCCCAATAACATCCGTGCGCAGACTCTCCGTGGCGCACGTCATAAAAGCGGTGGAGTACTTTGCTATGACAGCCACAATCCCTCACGGCGGCTCGCGGGCCGGCGCCATTTTCCGGGTGACCTCGGGCAACTTCCTCGAACAGTTCGACTTCTTTCTGTTCGGCTTCTATGCCACACAAATCGCGTCGGTGTTCTTCCCGGCGAGCAGTGAATTCGCGTCCCTGATGATGACCTTCGCGGTGTTCGGCGCAGGCTTTTTGATGCGTCCGCTGGGGGCAATCGTGCTCGGTGCGTACATCGATGACGTCGGTCGCCGTAAGGGTTTGATCGTCACGTTGTCGATCATGGCCAGCGGCACGATATTGATTGTGTTGGTGCCCGGATACGAAACCATCGGCCTGTTTGCGCCGGCGCTGGTGCTGATCGGGCGTCTGTTACAAGGCTTCTCCGCCGGTGCGGAATTGGGCGGGGTTTCGGTGTATTTGTCCGAAATCGCTACGCCGGGCCGCAAGGGCTTTTTCACCGCGTGGCAGTCGGCCAGTCAGCAAGTAGCGATCATCGTTGCCGCTGCGTTGGGCTTCGCGCTGAACGCGTGGATGGCGCCGGACGTGATTGCCGATTGGGGCTGGCGGATTCCGTTTTTCGTCGGTTGCATGATCGTGCCGTTCATCTTTCTGTTGCGTCGTAATCTGGCGGAAACCGAAGAGTTTGCCGCGCGCAAACACCGTCCAAAGATGGGCGAAGTGTTCCGCACCCTTGGCCAGAACTGGGTGGTGGTGCTCGGCGGGATGTTGATGGTCGCCCTGACCACCACCGCGTTTTACCTGATCACCGTGTACGCGCCGACGTTCGGCAAAACCGTGCTGCACCTGAGCACCTCCGACGCGCTGCTGGTGACTTTGCTGGTCGGGGTGTCGAACTTCTTCTGGCTGCCGATCGGCGGCATGTTGTCGGATCGCATCGGCCGTCGTCCGGTGCTGATCGCGATGTCGCTGCTGGCACTGGCCACGACTTATCCGGCACTGTCCTATCTGGTGCAGGCGCCAAGCTTCAGCCACATGTTGCTGTCCCTGCTGTGGCTGTCGTTTATCTACGGCATGTACAACGGCGCGATGATTCCGGCGCTGACCGAGATCATGCCGGTCGAAGTGCGTGTGGCCGGTTTCTCTCTGGCGTATAGCCTGGCGACCGCGATTTTCGGCGGTTTCACCCCGGCCATGTCGACCTTCCTGATTCAGTACACCGGCGACAAAGCTGCGCCGGGTTACTGGATGAGCATCGGCGCGCTGTGCGCATTGTGCGCGACGCTGTACCTCTATCGCCGCGCGGGCGGCCGTCTGCAACCGGTTGCCGCATAAGGAATAATGACCATGAAAAAACTCTTCAACCTCACCGCCCTCGCCCTCTTCGCGCTCAGCGCTCTGGCACACGCCGAACAACTGAACGTGATGACGTCGGGGGGCTTCACCGCCGCCTACAAAATCCTCGGCCCGAAATTCGCTGCCGCCACCGGCAACACTCTCGACACCCAACTCGGCCCGTCGATGGGCAAGGCACCGGAAGCGATCCCCAATCGCCTCGCGCGCGGTGAACACGCCGACGTGGTGATCATGGTCGGCTATGCCCTCGATGACTTGATCAAACAAGGCAAGGTCGACCCGGCTTCCCGCGTTGAACTGGCAGACTCGCGGATCGGCCTGGTGGTGCGCAAAGGCGCGGCGAAACCGGACATCAGCAACGTCGACAACCTGAAGAAAACCCTGCTCGACGCACAGTCGGTGGCTTACTCCGACAGCGCCAGCGGCGTGTACATCGAGCAGCAGTTGTTCAAAAAACTCGGCATCGAAGATCAACTGAAACCGAAAGCGAAGATGATCCCGAAAGTCCCGGTGGGCTCGGTGGTTGCCACTGGCGACTATCAACTGGGCTTCCAGCAAGTCAGCGAATTGCTGCCGGTGCCGGGGGTGAGTTTTGTCGCGAAGATTCCAGAATCGGTGCAGTCGGTGACGCGTTTTGCTGCCGGTATTCCGGTGAACGCAGAACATCCGGCCGAGGCGAAAGCCTTGCTCGCTTATCTCGCCGCGCCCGCCGCCCAGGCTGACGTGCAAGCGACCGGGCTGGATTCGGTCAAGCGCTGACGGTCGGCGACACGACTTTCATTTCCACCACCAGCCGCTCCAGTTCCAATGCTGCCGGGGTCAACGTACGATCCCGGCGCTTGATGATGCCGACGCTGCGCATCACCTGCGGATCGGTCAGCGGCACTCGCGTCAGAATCGGATGATCCGGCCCCGGCATCGCCATCAACGGCACCGCCGCCACGCCCAACCCCGCCTCCACCAAACCAATCATCGTCGTCACATGCAGGGTTTCGCAGATACTTTGACGTTGCGGCACCACCCGGCTCAACGCTTGATCGAGCAAAAAGCGATTGCCCGAGGTCTTGTCCAGCGAGATGTAATCCTGCTGATAAAACTCGTCCCACGTCACGCTGCTGCGCCCGGCCAACGGGTGATCGCGGCGACAAGCGACCACGTAGCACTCCTGCACAAGCGGTTCGAAATCGACTTTGGCATCCTGCGTGCCCATAAAACTCAAACCGAAATCCGCCTCGCCGTTGACCACGGCGGTAAGGACATCGTGGGCGCTGGAGTCGAGGACTTTGACCTTGATTCGCGGAAATTGCTGGTGATAGCGGGCGACCACGCGCGGCATGAAGAAGTACGCGGCAGACGGCACGCAGGCGACGGTGACGTGGCCCAATCGGGTCGAGGCGACTTCGCTGATGCCGAGCAGCGCAACATCCAGATCATCCAGCAAACGCTCGACGCTGGGCAGAAACCCGCGTCCGGCCTGAGTCAGGCTGACTTTGCGCGTGGTGCGTTCGAACAGTTTTACGCCGAGCGCGTCTTCGAGCTTTTCGATGCGCCGGCTCAGGGCTGGTTGCGACAGACGCACGGTGTCGGCGGCCTTGCGGAAACTGCCCTGCTCGACCACCGCGCGAAAGGCTTGCAGGTCGTTGAGGTCGAAGTTGATGGCCATGGCGAACTCGCAGGGATTGATACGCAGGGGTTATAAATGTAACCAATTGATGCAAATTATTACAGACTCACCGCATAACCCTGTGGGAGCGGGCTTGCTCGCGAATGCGGTTGCAGCAGAGAAATATCCATCAACTGACACACCGCTTTCGCGAGCAAGCCCGCTCCCACATTGGATCTGTGGTGGATATGCAATCGTTTCAACCCTTATCCTTGCCGCATTCGCCGTACCGTTGTCAGGAGTAAACCCATGCCCCATGAAGGCAATTTGTTACAAGCCATCGTCGTCTTTCTATTGGCGGCGGTGCTTATCGTGCCTTTGGCCAAGCGTCTGCAATTGGGCGCTGTGCTCGGTTATCTGTTTGCCGGGGTGATCATCGGCCCGTCCGTACTGGGGCTGATCGGCAACCCGCAAAGCGTCAGCCATATTTCTGAATTGGGCGTGGTGTTGCTGCTGTTCATCATTGGCCTTGAGCTGTCGCCGCGACGGTTGTGGGTGATGCGTAAATCGGTGTTCGGCGTTGGCCTGGCGCAGGTGCTGCTGACGGCCTCGGTGATTGGTGTATTGGCGTTGTTCGCCTTCGGCCAACCGCTCAACAGCGCAATTGTGCTCGGCCTCGGTCTGGCCTTGTCGTCCACCGCTTTTGGCCTGCAAAGCCTGGCCGAGCGCAAAGAGCTGACCAGCCCTCACGGTCGGCTGGCGTTTGCGATTTTGCTGTTTCAGGACATTGCGGCGATCCCGTTGATTGCGCTGGTGCCAATGCTGGCCGGCGGCGATCACACCACCAGCGCCGCTCAAGACCTCAACCACGGTTTACAGGTGCTGGGCAGTATTGCCGTGGTCGTAGTCGGCGGCCGTTATCTGTTGCGCCCGGTGTTTCGTATTGTCGCGAAAACCGGACTGCCGGAAGTCTCGACCGCCACCGCGTTGCTGGTGGTGATCGGCACGGCGTGGCTGATGGATCTGGTCGGCGTGTCGATGGCACTGGGCGCGTTTCTCGCCGGCCTGCTGTTGGCGGATTCGGAATATCGCCATGAGCTGGAAGCGCAGATCGAACCGTTCAAAGGTTTGCTGCTCGGCCTGTTTTTCATCAGCGTCGGCATGGGCGCCAACCTCAGTTTGCTGCTCAGTGCGCCGATTACGGTGCTCGGGCTGACCTTGCTGTTGATTGGCCTGAAACTGCCGCTGCTGTTTGTCGTGGGACGCCTGGCTGGCGGGCTGAACAAGGTCAGTGCGATTCGTCTCGGTATCGTGTTGGCGGCCGGCGGTGAGTTTGCCTTTGTGGTGTTCAAGATCGGTCGCGACCAGAACCTGTTCGATCCGCGCCTGTACGATTTGCTGGTGCTGACCATCACCCTGTCGATGGCGGTGACGCCGCTGCTGTTGTTGATCTGCGCCAAAATGGTCAGCCCGAAAGTGCAGCCGGTGGAAGTCCCGGAGAAATTTCGCGAAATCGATACCGACAGCCCGCGCGTGGTGATCGCTGGCATGGGACGGATGGGTCAGATCGTCGCGCGGATTTTGCGTGCGCAGAACATCAAGTTTGTCGCCCTCGACACGTCGGTGGAAACCATCGAACTGTCGCGCAGCTTCGGCGGTGTGCCGGTGTTCTACGGCGACCCGATGCGCCCGGAGATTCTCAACGCGGCGAAGGTTGGCGAGGCGGAATATTTCGTGATTGCCACGGACGATCCGGAGACCAACATCAAGACCGCCGAAGTGGTGCGCAAGCTGTATCCGCACATGAAAATCATCGCTCGCGCGCGCAACCGTCAGCATGTTCACCGTTTGGTGGACGTCGGGGCTGAGGCGATTCGTGAAACGTACTACTCAAGTCTGGAAATGAGCCGGCGCACGTTGGTGGGGCTTGGGTTGACGCAAGCGCAGGCTGATGCGCGGATCAAACGCTTCAAGCACCACGATGAACAGGTGCTGGAAGCGCAACATGCGGTTTATGACGACATGGCCAAGGTGCTGCAAACCGCCCAGGAAGCCAGGGCCGAGCTGGCGCGGCTGTTTGAGTCGGATCAGCTGGAAGAGGAATCGCGCAAGGTTTAAACCTCTGCACAGATCCAAATGTGGGAGCGGGCTTGCTCGCGAATGCGGTGTGCCAGATGCAGATAGGTGCACTGACACTCCCTTTTCGCGAGCAAGCCCGCTCCCACATTTTGGATTGGTGTTGGCTTAAGCCAACTCCAGCTCCTGTACTTGCTTGACCGGCGCGGCTTCAAAGCGATCCGCCAGAAACGGCGTGATGTCCAGCGGCAACGGCTCATCGTTGACCAGTTTGTCCAGCAATACGCCGGTAATCGCCGAGGTCAGAATCCCGGTGCGGAAGTGTCCGCAGGCATTCAAATACCCTTGCACGCCGCGCATCGGCCCCAGAATCGGCAACTCATCCGGCGAACCCGGGCGCAATCCCGCCCATGTGCGTTTCAGGTTCACATCCTTGAGCTCTGGCAAACAGCGCACCGCGCCCTGCACCAGCCCGGCAATTTCCGGATAGGTGGTGGTGACGTCGAAGCCTTTGTCTTCGGTGGTGCTGCCGATCAGGATTTCGCCGTTGTCCTTTTGCGCCACGTAGCAATCACTGGTGGTCAGGCAGCCGTTGAGGATTTTCGGCATGCGTTCGGTCAGCAGAATCTGGCCCTTCACCGGTTTTACCGGAATACGGATGCCGGTCGCCCACTCGCTCAAATCTGCCGCCCAGGCACCGCCCGCGTTGATCAGGGTTTTGCAGTGGAACACGCCTTCTTCCGCGGTTTGCACGCCGGTCACCCGCGAACCGTGATGCAACACACCGGTCACGTTAGTGTTGACGTAGATATCGACGCCGTTCTGCCGCGCACCTTCGGTGTAGGCATCGGCGAGACGGAACGGGCTGACCTGATGGTCGCAAAGGAATTCCAGCGCCCCGCGTGCTTCGTGGCTGACACTCGGTTCAGCCGCGCGCAACTCGGCTTGATCAAGCCAGCGCACTTGATCGGCCAGATGCGGAATGCAGCCGACGATATGCTCGGCGTACAACCGATCCTCATCGTCATAGATAACGAATTTCAACCCGGTTTTTTCGAACTTGAAATCCATCCCGTGGTTGTCCTTCAACTCACGGTGCAGCGCCGGGTACAGCGCGTTGGATTGCAAGGCGAAGTCGAAGAATGACGGCGGCAAAATGTGCGGCGTGCTCGAGTCGACTGCAACAGCGGCGCCTTGGGTTTCGCGCTTGCGGTTGGCCGACATCATGCGAAAAAAGATCACCCCGCACCCTAGGCCCACCGACTCGCCGATCGCCCACAAACCGCCGGCCGAAGCACGCGTCGCGTTGCCCGGGCGCTTGGCGTCGATCAGGGCGACTTTAAGATTTTTGCGTTTTGATAATTGATAGGCGCAGGACGCGCCGATCACGCCACCACCGGCGATGATCACGTCGTAGAACTTACTCATGGGAAACGGCCTCCGTGCCGACGGACTGAAACGCGGAAAAGGGAATCGGATCAATCGGGAAACGCGGGCGCAGCCAGCCGACATCCTTACGTCCGGTGGCCTGGCGCAAACGGTCGCTGCAATAGCCGACGCACATGCGCCCCTGACAATCGCCCATGCTCACGCGGGTGCGCATTTTCAGACTGGCGATGTCTTGCACGCCTTGCTCTAGCGCCAGATCTATGTCGGCACGGGTGGCGTGTTCGCAGCGGCAGATCACCGTGTCGGCCGCGGGCAATGCCGTTTGGCCAACCCCGCGTTCGGTGTAGCGATCGACCGCCGCGCGAAACCGCACAATGGCTTTGAGTTTGCTCAGAAAGCGGTCGCGGCGAATCTGCGCCAGTTCCTCTTCGAAGACGCCGCGTTGCAGGAGGATCGACGTGGCGGCAATTTTGCCGGCGAGCATCGCCGCTTCACCGCCGCGAATCCCGCCCATGTCGCCGGCCAGATGCACGTGAGGCTGATTGCTTTGCTGCCAGATATTCGAGTGCGCGCGCAAATATCCATCGTCACTGAAGCCGTGATCCAGGCCCATTTGCTGACTGAGCTGAGTACGTGGAATAAAGCCGTAACCGACGGCCAGTGTCTGCGCTTCGAAACGCTCGACGCGGGCCATGTCCGGCTCCCAAGTGGCCGAGTACGGTGCGACGCTGACGCTTTTGAGCTCGCCCTCGCCGTGGGCTTCGACCACGCCCCAGCCGTAGTTCATCGGGATGCCGTGCAGTTTCAGGTAGGCCAGCATGCTCAAGCCATCGAGGAACAGCTGCGGCTTGTTCAGCAGCGCCAGACTCTCGCGGGCGATCTTGCCGAACGCACAGGCCTCGTAAACACCCGCGACTTTGACGCCGGATGCGTGCAGTTGCGTAGCCACCAAGGGCAGCAGCGGCCCGGTACCGGCGATGATCACCGGCCCTCGCGGTTTGACCACGCCGCTCTTGATTTGCAGCTGCAGACCGCCGAGCAGAATCACCCCCGGCAGGGTCCAGCCGGGAAACGGCACACTGCGTTCGTGACAACCGGCCGCCAACAACAACTGCGGGTATTCGATTTCGTGCAGTTGCTCGTCGCCATCAAGCACCACCAGCGCGCGAGTACCTTCGGCGCCGACCACCCGATGGTTGAGACGCACATCAATCAACTCGGCGTATTCCTGAAATTCACCGTGCAGTTTGCCCAGTGCCTCGGAATAGCGCGGGCCCAGGTAATCAAGCTGTACGCCGTCACGCAAGGGGCCACGATAGACCACGCCACCGAGGCGCGACGCCTCTTCCAGCACCGTGCAACGCACACCGTGGCGCGCCAGTTCAATCGCCGCTGCCATGCCCGCCGGGCCACCGCCAACAATCACCGGATGCAGGTTCATACGACCTCCTGCGCGTTGATGCGGTTGACCTGGGTTTCAATCTGCATGCCGTCGCGAACCACGGTCTGGCAGGCGCGGCGTTTGTGCCGGCCGTTGATTCTCACCAGACAGCACTGACACACGCCCATGCCGCAGTAGGCGCCGCTGATCTGGTTGTGATCGTTGCGTGCGATCTGGCGCATGCCGAGGGCTTGAATGACGCTGAGGACGGTTTCGCCGATGGCGGCGTGGACTGCTTGGCCGTTGATGTGGACGGTCATATCCGCCTGCGCCAAGGGCTGGATATCGAAGGATCTTTCTAGGCAGTGCATTGCGGTTCATCCGTGAAAAGTTCAGGGGAGTCTTGCGTCAGCTCCTTGCTGCACTACAGCGTGTCGACGTGTTCACTACGTTTGATTCGAGCGTCGTTTCGGCTACTTCGTCAGCGCAGTACATGCGCGTGAAGCACTGTAGCTCATGCACCAGCAAAGGCCTGGATCAAATACGTTAGTGAATATTCCAGAGGGAAATATTGATCCAGATCGCTTGCGCGGTGATTTATCCGGAAACGAAAAAGCCGCTTGCACCCGAAGGTGCAAGCGGCCGAGGCATAAGCCCCAATAGATCAGTGTACGAACAGGGCGATCAGGATGATGATCGGGATCGGGACGCCGAGGAAAAACAGCAGAAGTGAGCGCATGGTGATGCTCCTTGTTTAACGGACTGGAGTGGTCGTGGTGTAGGTATCGACTTCAACGTACTCGACCGCATCGCGACGACGACCGCCGAAGGTGGCCGCGAGGCTGGCGAAGAAGGCACCGGCCAGGAGCGCGATGAACATCCACAGCGAAGTCCAGGCAGCGACTTTGGCAGCGGTGTCGGCAGCTTGCTGGGCTTTGACTTTGGCATCAGCGATGGCTTTCTGAGTGCGGGCGTAGACTTCGTCTACACGGCGCTCGGCATCAGCCTGCGACAAGTTAGTACGTTGAGCGACCAGTTGCGCGAGGTAGGTACGATCCTCGGCACTCAACTGACCGTTGGCCAGGCTTTGCGCAAAGATGCGGGCCACGGCGCCATGGGCAGCGTCATCGCTGACCGAAGCCGGACGGTCATCGCGGAACAGGCTGTCGATGAAGTAGCCGTACTGGTTGCTGTCAGTGGTCGCGGCTGCAGTACCGGCCGCTTGGGTCATGGCACTGGCGGCACCGCCCGCAACGCTGGCACCGGCCTGTACACCGCCGCTGACAATACTGCTGACCGAGCCGACCACCAATGTTGCGGTGACCAACGTTGCCACACACCAGGCGAGGAAACCGTGCGCGGTGTCGCGGAAGTACACCTCGTCACCGTGCATGTTCGCCCACTTGACGCGCAGACGCCCGGCCACATAGCCGCCCATGCCGGAAGCGATAATTTGCGTCGCCGCCAGCCAGACAATCGTTGAAATACCCAGGCCCTTGGCACTTACGCCCTCCCCGGCCCACGGTGAAACAGCGGAGAAACCCAAACCGAAACCGAGCAGTACAAGGATCAACGACAATGCCGCAGCCGCCGCCGCGCCAGCGAAGATCGCGCCCCAGGACACCCCTGAGACGTTGCTCGAATCTCCTTCAAAGGCAGGATAAAACCCATCAGAGGATCTATTCATTGTTGTTCTGCTCCAGGCATGAAAAATGGTGTTACAACTCGTTCGAGAGAGGAATTGCAGCGACCGTGCCAGATACAGAGATTAAATAAATCGTTTATTTTCAATCAGTTATAAAGAATGAACTTCCTAAGACCATGCAAATTGCAACAAGCTGTGAATTACAGCGGGTTTTATGCATTAGTCTGCATTGACCCGCAGCAAGCGAATCTGCGTTTCTGACAGCCCTTACATGAAAGTTAATTTAAAGCGTCAGGCAAAAATCTTGGCAAAATGCTGCCATTCCGTTTCAACCGATCAGCAGGCCTGCCCATGACTCGCATTTTGACCATCGAAGACGACGCCGTGACCGCCCGGGAAATCGTTGCCGAACTGAGCAGCCATGGCCTGGACGTGGATTGGGTCGACAATGGCCGAGAAGGCCTGGACCGTGCCGTCAGCGGTAACTACGACCTGATCACCCTCGATCGCATGCTGCCCGAACTGGATGGTCTGGCCATCGTCACCACGCTGCGCACCATGGGCGTATCGACACCGATTCTGATGATCAGCGCCCTCTCCGATGTCGATGAACGCGTGCGCGGTTTGCGCGCCGGTGGTGATGACTACCTGACCAAACCGTTCGCCACCGATGAGATGGCCGCGCGGGTTGAAGTGCTGTTGCGCCGCCAGAGCAGCGCCGATACGCCACCGACCACGTTGCAAGTCGCCGACCTTGAGCTGGATTTGATCAGCCACGAAGCACGCCGCGCCGAACAAGTGCTGACGCTGCTGCCGACCGAATATAAATTGCTCGAGTTTCTGATGCGCAACAGCGGCCAGATCCTCTCGCGGATGATGATTTTCGAGGAAGTCTGGGGTTATCACTTCGACCCGGGCACCAACCTGATCGACGTGCACATCGGCCGCTTGCGCAAGAAAATCGACGCGGTGGGCAATGTTCCACTGATCCGCACGGTACGGGGCTCCGGTTATGTCATTGCCGAACCCGTCTGACGGTTGGCGCTCTTCCAGCAGCCGCTTGCTGGCGCTGTACAGTTCGTTGTTCGTGGCCTGGAGCGCGATCCTCATGGGGGTCATGTATTACGAGGTGTCCAGCTACCTCGATAACCTCGCCAAGCATTCGCTGATGCAACGTCAGCATCTGTTCTCGCACTTTCGCGGCGAACAATTGGAAGACGCCCTCGCCGCGAGCATGACCTTCGACATTCGTGGCATCGACGCTTATGGCCTGTTCGACGTCGAAGGCCGCTACCTTGGCGGCGCACTGCAACAAATCCCCGAAGGTCTGCCGCTGGACGGCAAGATTCACATGCTCGCCGACTGCGCCGGCTCCGATGATCCGACCCTGCCCAACGACAGTTGCGATGCCGTCGCCACGCAGACCCGCGACGGCCGCTGGCTGGTGCTGCTGCGCGATAACGGTTCGCTGTTCGCGGTGACGCGGATCATTCTGCATGCGTTGTTCTGGGGGGTGTCATTCACGATTCTGCCGGGGATCGCCGGTTGGCACTTGCTGCGACGCCGACCTTTGCGGCGGATCAGAGCGATTCAGGACAGCGCTCAGGCGATCGTCGCGGGCGACTTGACCCATCGCCTGCCACTGTCCAATCGCCGCGATGAACTGGACATGCTCGCCGCCATCGTCAACGCCATGCTTGAACGCATCGAGCGGCTGATGAATGAGGTCAAAGGGGTTTGCGACAACATCGCCCATGACTTGCGCACACCGTTGACCCGCTTGCGCGCGCAGTTGTATCGCATGCAGCAACAGGCGGGTGAAGGCTCGCAGGAAGCAGCGCAACTGGATCTGGTGTTGGCTGAGGCGGACACGCTGATGGCGCGGTTTCGTGGTTTGTTGCGGATTTCCGAACTGGAAGATCGCCAGCGCCGCTCCGGTTTTGTCGAGCTGGATCCGGTGCAACTGCTGCAGGAATTGCATGAGTTTTATCTGCCGCTGGCTGAAGAAGATGAGCTGCGTTTCGAGCTGAACATGCCAGAAACCTTGCCTGCATTGAACGGTGATCGGGCGCTGTTATTTGAGGCGCTGGCGAACCTGTTGAGCAACTCGATCAAGTTCACGCCGGCGGGCGGAACTGTGGTTTTGCGCGGTGTGAATGACGCAGGGCATACGCGCATCGAAGTGCACGATTCGGGGCCGGGGATTGCCGAGTCAGAGCGTGAGGCGGTGTTCCAGCGCTTCTATCGCACCGAGGGTGGGCAGCCGCAGAGCGGGTTCGGATTGGGGCTGTCGATCGTCGCGGCGATTGTCAGCTTGCATGGCTTCAACCTTGAAGTCGGCACCAGCGACCTCGGCGGCGCGAAACTGGTGCTCGACTGCCGGCAGAGCCTGATCACTAATTCCTGACGTCCATTTGGAATGCAATCAATGTGGGAGTGAGCCTGCTCGCGAAAGCGGTGTGTCAGGCAACAAATGTATCGTCTGATCCACCGCTATCGCGAGCAAGCTCGGCTCCTACAGGGTTCTTAGTCGCACAAAAAATCCCGTGCACACCACAAATCAATGTAGGAGCTGAGCTTGCTCGCGAAAGCGGTGTGTCAGGCAACAAATGTATCGACTGACCCACCGCTTTCGCGAGCAAGCTCGGCTCCTACAGGGATCTCGGCTGTACACATAATCCGGGGCACACCTGCGATCCATGTGGGAGCGGGCTTGCTCGCGAAAGCGCTGTGTCAGGCAATAAATGTATCGTCTGACCCTCCGCATTCGCGAGCAGGCTCGACTCCTACAGGGTTCTCGGCTGTACACAAAATCCCGGGCACACCACAAATCAGTGTAGGAGCTGAGCTTGCTCGCGAAAGCGGTGTGTCAGGCAACAAATGTATCGTTTGATCCTCCGCTATCGCGAGCAAGCTCGGCTCCTACAGGGATTTTGGGGAGGGTTAAGTTGGGTAGTTGGCCCGGAGGGCTTCGAGGCCGCCCTGGTAGATGCCGGTGAACAGCGCCACCACTTCGTCATCGCTCACGCCTTTGGCGGTGAAGCGCCCTGACCACGTCACCCGTGCGCCCTGCCCCTGGGCTTCAACCTTGATCGTTGCCAGATAATCGGTTGCCGGAAACGGTGCCTGCTCGATCGAGTAACTGTAGGTCTTGGCGGCGTTATCGAACGCTTGCAGGCGTTCGATAACCACGGCGCCGTCAGCGGTTTGCAAGGTGCGAACACGGCCGCCGTCGCTCAGTTCACTTTTGGGAATGAACGGCAGCCAGTCCGGCAGCGTGTTGAAGCCGCCGATCAATTGCCAGACCTGATCGGCCGAGGCCGGGATGTCGATATGTGCAGATGCAGATGCCATGGATAAACGTCTCTCTCAAGAATTCAAATAGTCAGGCTGTCGACCACGCCGCCATCGACGCGCAACGCAGCGCCCGTGGTAGCCGAGGACAGGGGCGAAGCAATGTAAGTCACCAGGTGCGCGACCTCTTCCACATCGGCAACACGCTGGATGATCGAGGTCGGGCGGGCCTTGAGCACAAAGGCGTCGGCCTCATCGCGCAAGTTGCGGCCAGACTCGGCGGCGGCATCCTTGAGCATGTCTTGCAGGCCATCGGTGAACGTCGGCCCCGGCAAAATCGCGTTCACCGTCACACCAGTGCCCGCCAAGCGCTTGGCCAAACCGTGGGACACCGCGAGGTTGGCGCTTTTCGTCACGCCATAATTGATCATGTCGGCCGGCGTCGCCACCCCGGATTCCGAGGACAGAAAGATCACCCGCCCCCAGCCCTGCTCGACCATCGCTGGCACGTAATACCGCGCCAGGCGTACGCCGGAAATCACGTTGACCTCATAGAAACGCGTCCACTCGCTGTCCGGCGCTTCGAAAAAATCCACGGCGTCGAAGATGCCAAGGTTATTCACCAGAATGTCCGCGCGCGGTTCGGCGGCGAACAGTGTCTGCGCGCCCTCCGCCGTGCCGAGGTCGGCCGCCAGACCGCGCAATTGCGCGCCCGGCACTTTTTCTCGAATGCTCGCCAACGCCTGCTCGACCTTGCCGCTGTCGCGGCCGATCACCACCACGGTGGCGCCGGCTTCCGCCAGCGACTGGCTGATGCCCAGACCGATCCCAGCGGTGCTGCCGCTGACGATGGCCAGTTTTCCACTCAGATCAATCTTCATGCTTTCACCTCATCGATGGGTAATGGTGCACGTTCAGAAACCAGTTTTGCCTCACGCATGGCCTGCCAGAATCCGGCAGGAATCACCGCCGACAACGCCGCGACATCTTCAGCGATGCGGCCGGGTTTGCTCGCGCCGGGAATCACCGCAGCAACGGCGGGGTTGGCCAGCGAAAATTGCAGCGCGGCGGCTTTTACATCAACGTTGTAAGCGGCGGCGATGCGTTTGATCTGTTCAACTTTGGCGATCACATCCGGGCTGGCCTTCTGGTATTCGAAGTGCGAACCACCGGCCAGAATGCCCGAGCTGTAAGGGCCGCCGACGACGATTTCGACGTTCTGCGCCAGCGCCGAGTCCATCAAGCGTTGCAACGGACGTTCGTGATCAAGCAGCGTGTAACGCCCGGCCAACAGAAAGCCATCAGGCTGCGCTTCGGTCAGATCGAGGGTCAACTCGCACGGTTCGACTTTGTTCACGCCCAGGCCCCAGCCATTGATCACGCCTTCTTCGCGCAAACGGGTCAGCACTTTGAACGCGCCAGTACGGGCCTGATTGAAGTATTCCAGCCATTGATCGCCGTAAAAGTCCTGAGCGATGTCGTGCACCCAGACGATGTCGAGGCGATCGGTTTGCAGGCGTTTGAGGCTGTCTTCAATCGAGCGCAGGGTCGCGTCGGCGCTGTAGTCGTTAACGATTTTGTTCGGGCGACCGTGTTCGAACACGCCGCTTTTTTCGCCGAGATCGCGGGCTGCAGCGTCTTCGACTTCATCAAGAATCACCCGGCCAACCTTGCTGCTCAGCACATAGTCGTCGCGCTTGTATTGCTTCAAGGCTTCGCCGAGGCGAATTTCCGACAGGCCCGAGCCGTAAAACGGTGCGGTGTCGAAGTAACGCACGCCGGCATCCCATGCGGCGTGCACAGTGGCCTGCGCTTCTGCTTCGGGAATGGCGCGGAACATGTTGCCCAGTGGTGCGGTGCCGAAGCCCAGTTGGCCGGGCAGTTTGTCTTTCAAGCTCATCGGATTGTCCTCATTCGTTGGTGGTCTGCGTGACCGTTGAGCAGATCCTAGATTGCGACACCGAGACCGTCCAAGACATAATGAGCAGCACTTGAGTCCCTATAGGTCTTACATGATCGACATCCGCCAATTGCGCTACTTCGTCGCCGTCGCCGAGGAAGAACACGTCGGCCGCGCCGCCGAACGGCTGCACATTTCCCAATCGCCGCTGAGCCGGCAGATCGCTCAGCTTGAAGAGCGCCTCGGCTTGACGCTGTTCGAACGCAGCCAGCAGCGCATACGGCTGACCCGCGATGGCCAGACCTTTCTCGCCGAAACACGCGCACTGCTTACGCACGCCAATCGCCTCGAATCCCTCGGTAAACGCTTGGGTCGTGGCGAAGAAGGCGGTTTGTGCATCGGCTATATCGAGAACGCCATGCACGCCGGGGTTTTGCCCAATGCCCTGCGTGTGTTGCGGGTCGATCGGCCGAATGTCCACGTCGCGCTGTACAACCTGAGTTCCGCCGAGCAACTCGAAGGCCTGCGTCAGCGTAGTCTCGATATCGCATTGGTGAGTGAGCCGCCGACCGATGACGACCCGGATCTGCTGGGTTTTCAGGTGCTGGATGACCCGATGCTGCTGGCGCTGCCGGAACAGCATCCGCTGACGCAGCAGGCGGTGTTGAGTCCGCAGGATCTGGCGGATCAGGAATGGATCGGCGTGCAGCCACGTCAGGATGCGAGTGATGAATTCGTTAGCGCGTGCATCCGAGCGGGTTTTACGCCGGATGTGCGCATGCAGGCGACTGAGCCGTTCACCGCGCTGGGGCTGGTGGCATCGGGGCTGGGGATTGCGATGATTCAGAAAGGCCTGAGCCATAACGCGCCTCCCGGGGTCGTGCTGCGTGAGGTGCCTTGGCTGGCGTTTACCACACCGTTGTGGGCGGCGTGGCACCGGATCAATTTGCGGCCGTTGGTGGAAACCTTCCGCAAAGTCCTCACCGCCGCACAACCTGTCCCTTGTGGGAGCGAGCCTGCTCGCGAAAGCGGTCTGCCAGTTACCGGCAATATTGACTGAACCACCGCATTCGCGAGCAGGCTCGCTCCCACAGGGGTTGGTGGCGTACGCAAATTCTGTGTGCACCGCAAATCCCTGTAGGAGCTGCCGAAGGCTGCGATCTTTTGATCTTGTTTTTAAAAGAACAGGATCAAAAGATCGCAGCCTTCGGCAGCTCCTACGGGGATCTACACTGCAAGAGTGTGTATGCCGCCGTGAGAACGCCATGAGAATGTCAGCGCAAATGACCGTAGTCGCCGTGCTCGCCACCCTCGCCTATCTGGGCCTGGCGGTGTGGGGCATTGGTGGCGTGGGGATGTTCTTTTCCCACGGCTCGCTGGTGGTGGTGGCGCTGGCCACTGTGGCGATGGTGATCGCGTCGATGTTTACCGAGGTCAACCTGAGCTCCGGCGAACGCGAGGATCGCGCCAATCGCTGGGTGCTTCCGGCGTTTGGCGTGATTGGTTTGCTCAGCGGTTTTCTACCCGCGTACTGCGATCGGCTGAATTTCTGGACGTTTGGCGGCGAAGGTGTGCGCTGGCTTGGCGCGTTGTTGTTCATCATTGGCGGGGCGCTGCGCTTGTGGCCGGTGTTTGTCTTGGGCCACCGATTCAGCGGGTTGGTGGCGATTCAGCCGGGGCATCGGTTGGTCACGGATGGGATTTATCAGCACCTGCGCAACCCGAGTTATCTGGGGTTGGTGGTGAATGCGCTGGGATGGGCGCTGGCGTTTCGCTCGAGTGTCGGGTTGTTGCTGGCGGCGCTGACGTTGATCCCGTTGATTGCGCGTATTCATTCAGAAGAGGCGCTGCTGCGCGGGCAGTTTGGCGCCGAGTACGATGCTTATTGCACGCGCAGCTGGCGCCTACTGCCGGGTGTCTACTGACCCAAGAACAACGATTAACCCCTGTGGGAGCGGGCTTGCTCGCGAAAGCGGAGTATCAGTCGATATTTTCATATCTGATGTACCGCATTCGCGAGCAAGCCCGCTCCCACAGGGGATTTGTAGGGTGTCAGGAGTTTTTTAGGTGTAGCTGGCCGTTGTCGACTTTGACGGTGATCGCATCGTAACTGGCCAGCGTCGCGTGCTCGGTTTCAAGCGGATGTTGATGCGTCGTGGTGATGATCATCAACGACGCGCCCGCCGCTTCAGCGGCTTGAATCCCAACGGCAGCGTCTTCGAAAATCAGACAATCCACCGGTTGAAGGCCCAAGCGTTGAGCCGCCAGCAAGTAACCCGCCGGATCCGGCTTGCCCGCCTTCACATCCTCAGCCGTAATCATCACCGCAGGCTCGGGAATCCCCGCCGCCGCCATCCGCCGCAATGCCAGATCGCGCGGAGCCGACGTCACCATGGCCCAACGATCCTTTGGCAATTGATTGAGAAACGCCGCCGCCCCGGGAATCTCGACAATGCCTTCAACATCATCAATCTCTGCTGCGGTAATAAACGCCGCTTGTGCCTCCGCGTCCACGCCCGGCAGGTTCAGGCGATTGATCGTGTCGATCGCCCGCGCGCCATGAATGGTCGGCAGAAACGCCTCGACATCGACGCCATGGCGCACGGCCCAGGCAGACCAGATCCGCTCGGCGGCGGCGATGGAGTTGAGGACGGTGCCGTCCATGTCGAACAGGAACGCGCCGAACGCGCGATCGAAAAGATCATTGTGAGCAGACAAAGGGTCGCATCCTCTGGCAAGGGGCCGGGCAAATTTGCCCGGCAATGTAGCACTTGTCAGTGCAGACGCGGAGCCTTGGACTTGAAGGCACTCTCGACGCAATCGAGCAACTGGCCGATCGCCCAGGGTTTCTTGATGAACGCGACCGAGTGCTTGACCCCAGACGTCTCCGGCGTTTCATAACCGGACATGACCATCACCGGTTTGTCCGGCCAGCGATCGCCGACCAGGTTGGCCAGATCGGCGCCGTTGAGGGTGCCGGGCATGGTGATGTCGGTCAGCAATAGATTCACTTCCGGCGCGTGCTCGTCCAGATATAACTTGGCTGCGTCGGCGCTGCTATGCGGCTCGACCTTGAAACCTTCCTCCTGAAGAATTTCGCAAAGAAACTCCAGAATCAACGGATCATCCTCAACTACCAGAATCAACCCGCCAGGAAGGTGCGCGTCCGCCGTTGGTGATGGGCACATGAAACTGCACTCCCTGAATAGCATTAACGATTTAGCGGCTTGAATCCGCTGCTTATCTGGTATGAGCAGCGCGTTCTGTAGAAATTCATTTTTGATACAGGAGTTTTCCAAATGGTCGGATTGGCAATCCTGAGACAAACGTTCGAAGTGGCGTAATTGTGGTTAAAATGCCGGCCCATTTGCTTGCCGACCGTGACCGATGAACCCTGAAGCCCTCGCCACCCTCCACGCCCATTTGCTGCCGGCACTCGCCAGCGCACCGGGCGAAACCCGTCGCTTGTTTCATGGGCGCGGGCGTTGCTGGCCGGGTCTGGAACAGGTCACGGTGGACTGGCTGCAAGGCGTGGTGCTGGTGTCGCTGTTCAAGGAGCCGGCGCCGGAGCAACTGGAAGATCTCAAGCGTGTGTTGCTCGACATCACCGCTTCGGCCGAATGGCAGCAGTCCAAAGCGCACACGTTGCTGATCCAGCACCGTTATCTGCCGCAGAGCACCGCCGAATGGCTGTTGGGCGATGAGATCGATGAAATGACCATCGTCGAAGGCGGCCTGCAATACCGCGTCGACCTGGGCCGCAAGCAGAACGCCGGGCTGTTTCTCGACATGCGTTACGGGCGCAACTGGGTGCGCGAACAGTCCGACGGCAAGCGCGTGCTGAACCTGTTCGCCTACACCTGCGGTTTCTCCGTGGCGGCCATTGAGGGTGGCGCCAGCCATGTGGTCAATCTGGACATGTCCCGCGCCGCGCTCAGCCGTGGTCGCGACAATCACCGTTTGAATGGCCATGACACCGGCAAAGTCAGCTTCCTCGGCCACGACCTGTTCAAGTCCTGGGGCAAGGTGATCAACAGCGGCCCTTACGATCTGGTGATCATCGACCCGCCGTCGTTTCAGAAAGGCAGTTTTTTGCTGACCAAGGATTATCAGCGCGTGTTGCGGCGTCTGCCGGAGTTGCTGACGGCGGACGGCACGGTGCTGGCCTGCATGAATGACCCGGCGTTTGGTTCGGACTTTTTGATTGATGGCGTGACGCAGGAGGCGCCGAGTTTGCGCTTTGAACAGCGGCTGCAGAACCCGCCGGAATTTCCCGACATCGATCCCGAAAGCGGCCTGAAAGCCCTGGTCTTCAAACGCACTTCCTGACACACCACACATCCCCTGTGGGAGCGGGCTTGCTCGCGAAAGCGGTGGGTCAGCCAACATCTAATTAACTGACACACCGCTTTCGCGAGCAAGCCCGCTCCCACAGGGGGAATTGTGGGGTCAAAGAGTTGGTGGGCGCAGCACCAGTGCGAACAACTCACCATGTCCGGTGACATTGAGCTTTTGATAGAGATTGCGCCGATGCACTTTCACCGTTTCCGGCGAAATCCCCATCTGCTGGGCGATCGCCTTACTCGAGAAACCCTGCAAGATCAGCCGCGCCGTGTCGTTTTCGCGCACCGTCAGCCGCGCATCGAAGCGATCCAGCAACGTCGCCAGATCGCCGACCAGCACTTCAGCAACCGCCCCTTGCGGCGGCAATAGCTGCACATGCCGGCGCATCGCTGCCAGCACCCAGTCGCGCACACACAGCAGCCGGCCCTGCTCGGCCATTTCGAACGGCGTCGAACGGCCCATCGATAAGCCCAACACGCTGCCATCGACGTTGATCATGAATTGCAACTCATCCGCGCCCACCACCGAGCGGAAGTAGCTCTGGTAGTACTCGCTCTGCAAAAACTGGTCAGGCGCCACCGACGCCAGGCTGTGCAAGCCATCAACAAGTCCCGCCGAAGCGGCCTGATAAAACGGATCCAGCAAGTACATGCCGGCGGTGTAATCGGCGAGGTTTTCCTGTTCTTCGACAGCGCCCTTGCTGTCGATATCAATCAGCAATTGCGGCGCTTGGCCCGCCTTCATCATCGCGACCAAGGCGTTATCCATCGGCACCAGCAGGCGCAAGGTATCGACCAGCGCCCGCCAGAATCCGTCCTGCCCGACACAGGTGAAGACCCGCGCCAGACTTTGATGCACAGGCAATTCCTGCAACAACGCGTCCACGCTCTACCCCTTTTGTGTAACCCATGATGGGAATGGGTCAGGCGCGATCGGATCGATAGGCTGACCGCACTTGATCAACACCGGCCGCATTGGCCAGAAGTGCCGAATCATGCGGGGTCATCGGAGGGATATCAACCGGTGATCCAGAAAGTGAAACACCGCAAATCCCTGTGGGAGCGGGCTTGCTCGCGAAGGCGTCGTGTCAGGTGACACCTGCGTTGGCTGAGCGGACGCTTTCGCGAGCAAGCCCGCTCCCACAGGGTTTGGTGATCGGCTCAATATTTTTATGGAGAGACAGAAATCAATGAAACCTCGTGCCCGTGACCTCAACATCCGCATTGGCCAGATGCTGCCCGGCCCGCTCAATGCGATCACCGACGTGCCCGGTGTGCGTGTCGGCCACAGCAACGTGCGCGGTAAAAGCACGGCCGGTCGTGACATTTTCACTGGCGTCACCCTGATCGAACCGCGTCAGGGTTCGACCAACCAGCAACCGTGTTTCGCTGGCGTGCATGTGCTCAATGGCAACGGTGACGCCAGCGGTCTTGAGTGGATTCGCGAGGCGGGCTTGTTGACCAGTCCAATCGCCTTCACCAATACCCACAGCCTCGGCGTGGTGCGCGATGCGCTGATTGTGCTGGATCGTCAGCAGCAACCGGACGATGGCCGTCTCTACTGGAACATGCCGGTGGTGCTGGAGACTTACGACGGGTTGCTCAATGACATCAACGGCTTCCACGTCAAACCTGAACATGTCGCCGAAGCCCTGCACAACGCGGTCGACGGCCCGGTTGTGGAAGGCGCGGTCGGCGGTGGCAGCGGCATGATCTGCCATGAATTCAAGGGCGGCATCGGCACTTCGTCGCGGCGATTGAGTGCTGCGCAAGGCGGCTGGACGGTGGGCGCGATCGTCCAGGCCAACCACGGCATTCGCAACGAATTGCGGGTCGACGGTTACCCGGTTGGGCGCTTTATGGAACAGAAAGACTCACCGTTTTTGCGCGCCGCATTGCCGCATCCTGGTATGGGTTCGATCGTGGTTTGCCTGGCCACCGATGCGCCGCTGTTGCCGCATCAATGCACGCGTTTGGCGCAACGGGCGAGCCTCGGTCTGGCGCGCACCGGTGGCGGCAATGAGGATCACAGTGGCGACATCTTTATCGCTTTCGCCACAGGTAACGATCACGTGCCGCCGGCGGCTTATGAAGGCAAAGGTGCGGCGACGTGTGATGGCTTGCGGATGGTCAATAACGATCACATCAGCGAGCTGTTTCTGGCCGCCACCGAGGCGGTTGAGGAAGCGATCATTAATGCCTTGCTGGCCAGCGAGAGCACTGAAGGCAATGGCCATTCGGTTCAGGGGCTGGACGCACAAACCTTGCTCGCGGCCCTCGAAAAGGCAGGCTGGCCCGGCTCGCGATAACCCCACAAATCCCTGTAGGAGCTGCCGAAGGCTGCGATCTTTTGATGTTGTTTTTCAAGATCAAAAGATCGCAGCCTTCGGCAGCTCCTAGAGGGGTTATGTGAACATTTTTGTGCCGAGTTCGCGGGCTATTTGCAGTTGCACCTGCGGCTCGCGCAATTCTGACTCCGGCAGCAACGTCGAGCTCAGCACCGTCGCCCCGCTGTAATCGAAAATCCCGTGTTCAATCTGCGACTTCATCGCCGCACCGTAACCGTGGCGTTCATAGGTGCGTTCGTCCGCCCCGGCGAGTTGTACAAGGTGCACGCGCAAACGCTGCAGCAACTTCCCATGCTTCAAGTCACCCGCAAAATCGAACGCCCAGCCATTGCTGAATACCCGATCAATCCAGCCCTTGAGCAGTGCCGGCATCGACCACCAATACACCGGATAGACCAGCACCAACGCATCGGCGCGATCAATGCGTGCCTGTTCCGCCAGCACATCCCCCGGCGGCGAGGCCTCGCGATGATGCACGGCAAAATCCGCTGCGCCGAAACGCGGTTCGAAACCTTCAGCGTAAAGATCAGCGATCTCGAAGGTGTTGGCCGGATCGGCCTCGGTCAGGCCGGCAGCAATTTGTGTGGCAACGCTGTGGGTCAGTGAGCGCGGATCGTGATGAGCAACAACAATCAATGCGTGCATGGCAATTCTCCGGGTGGTGGGGCTGACCAAGGCCTATATACTCTTGGTAAGTTACGAAGCCTAAGTTACCTTTGGTATATAAACCATGTCAACTGATCAACTGACCGAACAGAATTCCCCCGCGCAACCGCGCAAACGCCTTTCCCGTGAGGATCGCCTGCGCCAGTTGCTCGATGTCGCCTGGCAGATCATCCGCGCCGAGGGCACCGATGCGCTGACCCTCGGCTATCTCGCCGAAAAGGCCGGCGTGACCAAACCCGTGGTCTACGACCATTTCGTCACCCGCGCCGGTTTGCTTGCGGCGTTGTACCGCGATTTCGATGCACGCCAGACCGTGGTGATGGACGCCGCGATCGCCGAATGCGAGCCGACACTCGTCGGCACCGCCTCAGTGATTGCCAAGGCGTATGTCGATTGTGTGATGTTTCAGGGAACGGAGATTCCGGGGATCATCGCCGCGCTGGCGAGCACTCCGGAACTGGAGAAAATCAAGCGGGAGTACGAGGCGATCTTCCTCGAAAAGTGCCGCCGCGACCTGGCGCCCTACGCTAATGGTGGACTGATTACCGCAGCCGCTTTGCGTGCAATGCTCGGCGCCGCCGAAGCGCTGTCGCACGCTGCCGCCAACGGTGAAATCAGCGCCGAGGACGCGATCAACGAGTTGTTCGCAACCATCATCGCAATGGTCGAACGCGCCGCTGTCAGGCTCTAGTGCAGGGTCAGTCGCTGACGGACAAATTCTTCCGTGTGGCGAGTGGTTTGATCCAGATGGCGATCGCGCTGCTTCTCGGCATCGAGCATCGCGCGCTTGCTGTTTTTCTGTAGCAGATACGTGTGAATCTGCTGCACTTCCAGTGAGCGGTAAATCGGCGTGGTGTCGATGAAACCGCGCAAGCCGTTGCTGCGGTAATGCCGGGTGCTCATCAGCACTTGAGTTTCACGCGAGCCGATCACCTCAAAGCCCAGCGCTTCGAAATACGGGACTTTGCCGACGGTGCAGCCCAGCTCCGCATGCGGATAACGGCCGAGCATTTCGCCGATCATCGCCCGCGCCACGCCTTGCCGCCGGTGCCCTTCGCGCACCGCCATGTAGGCGACGCTGCACGCTTCCCAGTCGCCCTGCACCGGCAGGTACAAAAGGAAACCGATCACCTGTTCCGGATCTTCATCGGCGGTCGCCACCAGCAACTCGACTTCGGTGCCCTTGTCGCCATTCAACGCTTCCAGATACAAATGCACCTCGTAGCCCACCGCGTACTGATACACGTTGTACAGCAGGTTGCTCGGGCCCAGGCCAACCGCGCTGATGTCGGTCAGGTAGTCGACGACCATTTGCAGAATCTGGCTGTTGACGCCTTCGGGGCATGGGGATTTGTAGTGGGTGATGCGAGGCATGGCAGCTGAACTCCGGCAGAAAACCGCGACATCATACCTTGTCCCTGCGCCAACCCCTGTAGGAGCTGCCGAAGGCTGCGATCTTTTGATCTTGTCTTTTAAAAACAGGATCAAAAGATCGCAGCCTTCGGCAGCTCCTACATTGGGAAAATCGGGGTATTACTGCTGCGGCGCCACCACTTTGATTTTGATCGCGATGTCCTTCGACACCACCGTGTCCGCCCACTCCCCCGCGCCGAGCCCAAACTCGTCGCGCTTGAGCAGCAGCTCACCGTCAAAAATGCCGATGGCGTTCTCCGGCTTCAATTCAACCGGCACCTGCACGTCGCGGGTAATGCCTTTGAGGGTGAGCTGGCCGGCAATCAGATAGCGGTTTTCGGCCACCTGGGTGAAATGGCTCGATTCGAACACAGCGACGGGGAATTTTTCCGTGTCGAACCACGCCGGTTTCACCAGTTCGGTATTGGCGTCTTCGCTGCCGGCATCGATGCTGGTGAGGTCGATGTGCAGCGTGGCATGGGCATTGGCGAGATTGTCGGAATCAAAGCTCAGCGTCGCCTCGAACTTGCCGAACGTGCCGTACATCCGCGAGCCCATCTGGTTATAGGTGAAGCTGATCTGACTGGCGGTCGTGTTGACCCGGTTGTATTCAACCGCCTGCGCAATCGGCACGGCGCACAGGCAAAGCGCGGCAGCGAGCAGCAATCGGATCGACATGGGATTCTCCGGGCAGCGCTTACCGTCGAGGGCCTCGATTGACTTAAGCAAACATCCGCCGGTTATGCCACCTCAGGTGCTTTCGATTGCGCCGCTGCCCTGCGAGGGCGCCGCCGTAGTTTTCAAACCCGCGCGTAGCTTGTGACGCAGTGCCAATATCGGTTTTTCGACGAAGTAATACGACACGCCGCTCAAGCCGAACGCGAGAACCAGAACCACTGTAACCATCTGCGCGTCATACGCCACCGGCCAGAACCCGCGCAGCAAGTACATCACCACAAAATGGTTGAGAAACACGCCATAGCTGATATTGCCGAGCAATTCGTCGACGCGGTGATACTTGAATCGCGTGAGCACCAACACCGCCGGAATCCCCAGCGCGATGCCCAGTGTGACCTCAGCATTGAACGGATGGCGCGTAATCACGCCGGTCATGATCGCCACAAACAACACGCTGGCCGCCACGGTGGTCAGCCCGGCGACGAGCAACCCTTTGGCCTGCGGGCGATACAAATAGCTGCCGCACAGAAAGATGAACATGACCCCCGGCAGCAGGCGATAGCCGTAGACATCGGTGTTGATGTAACCGAAACACGCCACCAGGAAAACACCGACCGACAGTACAAACGCCACACCGCGCAGCTTGAAAATCAGCAGAAACGGGAACACCAGGTAGAAGCACAGCTCAAGTCCCAGCGACCATCCGGCCGGGAGAATCCAGCTGCTGCCGAAGCCGAACATATAGAAGCCTAGCGGCAGCATCATCAGGCTGGTGAGAATGTTTTCAATCGTCAACTCGGCCGCCTGCGGCGTGCCGGGCAGCAGCCAGTCAATCACTGCACAGGAAGCGAGGAAATACAGCAGAAATTGCGGATAAAGCCTGAGCGCCCGGTCCAGATAAAACCGCCCGACGCTGGCCGTGGTTTTATAGTTGCGCTCGATCAGCGAAGTCATCACGAAGCCGCTGATGATCAGAAAGGAAATCACGGCGACCACACCGGGGTTGAGCCCCGCGAACGTCTTGCCCATATGTGAAACGGCTACCAGAACAGCCAACAGCAGTCGAAAAGCTCCCACTTACACCCTCGAACGTCCTTATATTTATGGCGCGTAAGCTACGATGCTTTCCCTGACATTGCCAGTAACAAAAAGGCTGACCCCACAGGACAACCCTTGCTCTCGTTCATCTCTCCACCCTGTGGGAGCGAGCTTGCTCGCGAAAGCGGTATATCTGCGGCAATGATGTTGAATGTGACCACGCCTTCGCGGGCAAGCCCGGCTCCCACAGGTTGCCATGCCCTGCACAGAATCTCGGACAAAACCAAAATCCCTGTGGGAGCGGGCTTGCTCGCGAAGGCGCGAGACCCGTCAACCGAGCATCAGGATCAAACCATCCGCTCGATCTTCTGATGCTTCCACACCAGTTTGTAATACAGCGTCTGCAACACCAGCATCCCCAGATACGCCACCGGAAACGCCATCCACACACCCTGCAAACCGTACTGGCCATCAAGCCAGTACGCCGCTGGCAACTGCACGCCGACCACACAAATAATCGCAATGATTACCGGCACCAGCACTGTGCCACTGGCGCGCATGATCCCGCCGATGATCGCCTGGAAGCCAAACACCAGCAGGCTCCAGAGCATGATGTGCAGCAGATGCTCGGCCATCGCCCGGGTCGAGTCTTCGGTCAGGAACAAGCCAAGCAACCAGTGCGACAGCAGGTAACCCAGCACAATCAAACCACCGGTCAGGCACACGTTGATCAGCAGACCCGTGCGCAGAATCGGCGCCATGCGCTCCAGACGCCCGGCACCAATCGCCTGTGCGCCCAGAATCGACGCAGTGATCGCAATCGACAACGCCGGAAACTGCACGTAGTTGACGATCTGCGTCACCGCGCCATATGCCGCCGTCGCCTGCGAACCGTGCTGGTTCACCAGCGCCAGAATCACCAGTTCCGACAACGACAGAACAATCATCTGCACGCCGGTCGGCAGGCCGATGCGCAGCACCTTGCCGAGGATTGCACCGTTGAGCCGCAGCGCCGCAAAAAACTCCCGATCCGGCGCCAGCGGATGGCCCTTGCGGATCAAGCGCCACGCCAGCCACGCCATCGCCGCGAGGTTACCGGCGAGGCCCGCGTACGCCGCACTTTGAATGCCCAGTTGCGGCAGGCCAAACCAGCCGCGAATCAACGCCGGGGTCAGCGCCAGACCCACACTGGTCGAGACGATCAGCGCCAGCAGCGGCGACAACGTGTCACTCACCCCACGTAGCAACTGGGTGAACAGCACAAACACCAACATCGACGGCAGAATCCACATCATCACGTGCGCGTAGGCCACCGCATCGTCCAGCACATCCGCCGGCGTGCCCAATCCGGTCAACGCCTGCCGCGCGAACACACTGCCGAGCACCGCCGCGATCAAACCAATCAGCACACCCAGCAACAACGTTGCGCCGGCGATGGCTTTAACCATGTGCGGCTCGCGCGCGCCCCACGCCTGACCGATCAACACGCCCGCGCCCGCACCAAGGCCGATGACCAGCGCGATAAAGAAGAAGATGATCGGAAACATCCCCGACACCGCCGCCAGCGCCTGGGTGCCGAGCATCTGGCCGATGTAAATGCTGTTCACCGTGCCCGACATCGACTGCAGAAAATTCGACAACACCATCGGGGCGAGGAACAACAAATACGTTTGCCAGAGGGGTTTGGTGACGGCTGGGGTTTGCATGGGGCAGGAGGTCCATCTCGACGGCAGGAAGGCTTAAGGAGGATAGCTTCGATGAGTTGTCGGCGGGGCGCAATTAACATTTAAGCTTCGTGTTTAATTTCGCCCTGAAGCGATGCCGGAGTCTGTGGTAAACAACACTCCACCCATTGTTCGTGATTGAGATTTTGCTCATGCCGCACGTTCCAAATCTGCTGACCAGCGCCCTCCTCGTTCTTCTCGCCGGCAGCGCTTGCGCCGCCACGCCCAGCGCTGCTCCCGAAGCCTTGAAGCCGTTGTTGATGACGTTGAACGAGCGCCTGAACATCGGCGATCTGGTAGCGCTGACCAAGTGGGACAGCGGCAAGCCGATTCAGGACAGCGCGCGTGAAGCGCAGGTGATTGCCAATGCGCGCACGCTGGCCGCCGAGCGCAAACTCGATGCTGAAGACGTGGCGCAATTGATTGCTGCGCAAATGGAGGCCAATAAACTGGTGCAGTACGGTTTGCTCGCACAATGGCAAGCGGCGGGTGTGGCGCCGGACACTGCACGCCCGGATCTGGGCAAGCAGATTCGGCCGCGACTGGATGAGCTGCAGAGCCGATTGTTGCACCAGTACGCTGATTTCGCGCCTTACCGTCGGGATCCGAATTGTTCGAGCTGGCTGGCGGAGGCGCGCAAGGGGTTGGCGCAGGATGCGCTGCATGAGTTGGCGTTGATGCGGAGCACCGGTGAATTGTGTGTGCGGGCGGCGAGGTAATAAAGTCAAAAGATCGCAACCTGCGGCAGCTCCTACAAGGGTCAGCGACGGGTCTGACAAATCCTGGCGCAAGTGACGACTGGCGGTCGGTCGATCATTGCGCATACCATCCGGCCACAACTTCAAAACAGAATCCGCTCGCCCATGCTCAAAGCCAGTCTGCGTAGCCATCTCACTCTTTGGTTTGCCGGTTTATCCCTGCTGACGCTGCTGAGCGTGGGTTTCTACGTCGGTCATATCGCCACCGAGCAGATGAAACAGGCCAGCGGCAATGCGCTGCTGAGCACCGCGCGCTCGGCGGCGGCATTGCTCGGCGAACAGTTGCGCGAGCGGCAACTTGAGGTTTATTTGCTCAGTCGAGCGCCGCATCTGGAGCGCGGCGATCTGGACAACCCGGCGATTCTCAAGTCGATGCAGTTGCGCACCCAGGCCCGTGCCGAATACGCGTGGATGGGCGTGGCCGATGCCGAGGGCCTCGTGCATCAGGCCGTCAATGGGTTGCTCGTCGGTCAATCGGTGCAGCAACGGCCGTGGTTCCAGGCTGGTCTGCGCAATGAGTACACCGGTGATCCGCACGAAGCCGTGTTACTCGCCAAATTGCTGCCGGGATTGCCGAATGGCGAACCGTTGCGCTTCATTGACTTCGCCGCGCCGATTCACAACGCCGAGGGCCAAGTGATTGGTGTGCTGGGGGCTCACGCACACTGGAGCTGGGTGACGCGGATTGTCGAATCGGCAGCGGTGTCGCACAAGGATTCGGCGCCGGATCTCGAAGCGCTGATCATCGATCATGACGGTAAAGTGCTGTACCCGGAGGCGTTGATGGGCCAACAGGTCGCGGCCAACGATCCGAACTCGCCGGGCTGGACGGTCGGCGATGGTTATCTGACCAGCCGTGTGACCGTACCGACACCGTCGAGCACTGCATTGTCGTGGTCGATTGCTGTGCGCCAACCGCTGGACACGGCCCTGCAACCGGCGCGCCTGCTGCTCTACAAACTGTTGCTGTTGGGCGTGTTCGCGGCAATCGGTTGTGGCTTGGTGGCGTACTACTTGGCGCTGTACCTCAGCCGCCCGATTGAACAACTCGCTCGCTCGGCCAAACGCGTACAGAACAATCAGCCCGGCGCACACTTCCCGCTGCAACATCCGGTGCAGGAGATTGCCCAGCTCGGCCAGTCGATCGATGCGATGACGCAATCACTGCTCGGCAAAGAACGTCAGTTGCAGGAGGCCAATGCCTCGCTGGAAGCCACCGTCGCGCAGCGCACGGCGGCCCTCACCCAAGCCAACGCCGAATTGCTCAGTCTGGCGACCCACGATTCCCTGACCGGCGTTTTCAACCGTCGTCGCTTCGACGAAAAGCTTACCGAGTACAACCTGCTGTTCCGCCGTACCGGCCGCCCGTTTGCCTTGCTGCTGATCGACGCCGATCATTTCAAACGGATCAACGACACCTACGGCCACGCCATCGGCGATGACGTGCTGGTGCAACTGGCGCAACTGATTCGCGAGAGCACCCGCAGCACCGATTTCGTGGCGCGCTACGGTGGTGAAGAGTTTGCGGTGTTGTTGCCGGAAGTCGCGCAACCGGATACCCCGGAAGTGGTCGCCGAGAAAATCCGCACAGCCATCGCCAACGCGCATTTCCCTCATGTCGGCAACATGACCGTCAGCATCGGCATCGGCCTGGCGGATCCGGCGGACAACAGCCAGACCCTGCTGATCAAACGCGCTGACCAACAGCTGTACCGGGCAAAAGCCGCCGGGCGTAACCAGATTGCCTGATCAGCCCTGCTTCACTTCGCAGATCCCGTTGGCCTTGTTCTTCCCGGTGTACGACACCCCCGGTGAACCATCGGGATTGATGCTCAGCGAAATGGTCACGCCCGCGCCTTTGGCCTCGAAATAGTTGTCGTTGAATTTCTTCAACTTGGCTTCCTTGCCATTGATGTAGATCGGCCCGCCCTCATCCGCGTGAACTTCGATCTTGCCCGGGCAAGTGGCATTGAACATCGGGATGCCAGCGTGGGCCACTGATGCGATGAGCAACAAAGGTGCTGCCAGCAACAAAGATTTCATGGAAAGCTCCTTGGTTTCGGCGACATGCCGAGCTGTCAGCAATAACCCAAAATCGTCCATCCCACCAGTGTCACCGTTGTCGCGGGGTGTCAGGTATTGGTCTTCAACTTCGTCCACAACCGCGTCGTCAGCCGCGCAATCGCTGCCGGCAGTTCTTCGACGGTGAACAATTTGTCCATCACTTCTTTTGGCGGATAAATCGCCGGATCGCCGATCACGTCCTGATTGAGAAACTCATTGGCCGCCGCATTCGGATTGGCGTAATGGATGCTGTTGCTGATGTTGGCAATCACCTTCGGTTCGAGCAGGTAGTTCATGTAGGCGTAGCCGTTCTTTTCATGCGGCGCGCTTTTCGGCATGACCATCATGTCGAACCATAATGTCGTGCCTTCGGTCGGGATCGAATAGGCGATGTCGATGCCGTTTTTGGCTTCCTTGGCGCTCGCCGCTGCTTGAACAATGTCACCGTTGAAACCGATCACCGCGCAGACGTTGCCGTTGGCCAGGTCGCTGATGTATTTCGAGGCGTGGAAATACTGAATGTACGGGCGGATTTTCAGCAAGGCCTGCTCGGCTTGTTTGTAGTCGGCTGCTTCGTGGCTGTGCGGCGGCAAGCCGAGGTAGTTGAGGGTGATCGGCAGCACCTGTGTCGGGTTGTCGATGATCGCCACACCGCACTGGCTCAGTTTCTTGATGTTCTCTTCGTCGAAAAACATCTTCCACGAGCGGGTGATGTCGGTGTTGCCGAAGATCGCTTTGATTTTTTCGACGTTGTAGCCGATGCCGGCCGTGCCCCACATGTACGGGTAGCCGTACTGATTACCTGGATCGTTGACTTCGAGTTTCTTCATCAACACCGGGTCGAGGTTTTTCCAGTTCGGCAGTTGCGACTTGTCGAGTTTCTGGATCGCCCCGGCCTTGATAAGTCGCGAGAGAAAGTGGTTCGACGGGCTGACCACGTCATAACCGGTGTTGCCGGTCATCAACTTCGACTCCAGCACTTCGTTGCTGTCGTGGATGTCGTAAGTGGTCTTGATGCCGCTGGTCTGGGTGAAATTGGCCAGCGTGTCCGGGGCGATGTAGCTGTTCCAGTTGGAAATATTGACGGTTTCGTCGGCACAAGCGGCCGCCGACGTTGCAGCGAGGGCGATCGCCAGGGTGAGCGTATTGATGCGCATGTTCTATCACCTGAAAGGAAGTGGCTTTTGTTCTTCTGCGGTACGCGGATTTTCAGATTTCTGTTCTGGCCCTGACCGCCTCCACGCGCATGCGAAGCATGGCACCGATGTCGAAGAAAGGACGCGGCGGCAACCAGCCGGGTTCGGCGCGCTGCATCACTGATTGCAACAGTGGCGAGTCAACGCCCGAGGCCAGTTCTGCCAGCAGTCGGCCCCACAAGGTTCCGCGCGCAACGCCGGAACCGTTGCAGCCCGCCACGGCGTACACGCCCTCTTCCACCCGGTCGAAATACGCCTGACCGCTGCGGGTAGCGCTCAAATGACCGGTCCAGGTGAATTGAATGTCGCGCTCGTCGAGGAAGGGAAAACGCCGCTGCAATCCAAGTACATGATGCTGGCGACGTTGCGCTAGTGCGCCGTTGGACAGGTCGCGCGTGCGGTATTCGGCGGTGTTGCGGATCATCACGCGGCGATCCGGGGTCAGGCGCACGGTGGCGCCGAGCGGCCGGGTCGAGAGCACGCCCCACGGCTCGACCGCGCCAATCGCCTGAAACTCGTGATCGGTCAGCGGCCGCGTCAGACTGGCGCTGAGCTCCATCGGGAATGTGCCGCTGTCGTTGATGCCGACCCGAGGAATAAACGCGTTCAGGCACACCAGCACTTTCTTCGCTTCAACGCTGCCGTTAGCCGCGTTGGCGCGCAGCCCGCCCTGACTCAGACGCTCGACACTGGCGATGTCGGTGTCCTCATACACGGTGATGTTGCCCGGCAGTGCGTTGAGCAAACCTTTCACATACTTGGCCGGTTGCAGCAGCGCATTGCCGTGGCCACACCAGATCGCGGCGGCGTAGTGACGGGTACCGAGCTTTTGCGCCAACTGTTCGCCCTGCAGAAATTCGGCCCGGGCACCGAGCGCGCGCAACGTCGCCAGTTTGGCCTCGACATGATCAAGCTTGGCCGCGTCGTTGACCGCAAAGTAATAACCGCTGTCGCGAAAGTCGCACTCGATGGCGTGCTGGCCGATGCGCTGACGGACTTCTTCGCTGGCCGCCCGGGAAATCATCGTGTCGGTTTCAAATCCGGCAAACCCGGCGGTGCCGATCAATTCACTGTGCGCCGGGTGTTCATGAGCAACGACGAACCCCGAGTTACGCGCCGACGCGCCTTGCGCCGCGCGCTGCCGGTCGACCACCACGATGCGCGCCTGCGGGTGCATGTCGGCGAGCGTGTGTGCGGCACTGAGGCCGGTAATGCCGGCGCCAATCACCAGCCAATCGGCCTTTTGCTCGCCACTCAGGCGACCGCGCTCCGGCGAATGGCCAGCCTGCGCGATCCAGCCGCATATGTTTTCCATGCATCACCTCATAGGACTGTCGTTCAACGGCTTGCTTGTGCGTAAAGTGCATGCGTGAATCGCATGGACACCTTGAGAAGATCGCCGCCAGAGCTAGAATCTATAAGGTCTTCGTCAGACCGACCAACGTTATAAAATCATCGAGCCATTCTGAAATCGCATGGATAAAATTCGCTACGTACCGTCCCTTCAGGCCATGCAGGCACTGGTCGAAGTCGCCGATTGCGGCAGCTTCACCTTGGCGGCGCAGAAGCTGTGCCTGACCCAAAGCGCAGTCAGTCGGCAAGTTCAGCAATTGGAGGGTCACTTCAATGTCGCGCTGTTTATCCGCACCAGCCGCAGCCTGCGCCTCACCGCAGAAGGCGAGCAGGTGCTGGCCAGCGCGCGCAGCATTCTTGAACAACTGAAAAATCTCGAAGAGCGCCTCGCCCCACAGGAGCGGCCATTCCGCATCCGCATGCACGTGTCACTGGCGGTGCGCTGGCTGCTGCCCAAACTCAGCGACTTTTACCTCAGCCATCCCGAGGTTTCCTTGGCGATTGAAACGGTCGCCACCGAAGTGGTTGAGCCGGCCAGCGACAGCGACGCGTACATTTTGTATCTGCCGCAAGCGACCAGCGACCCGGCGTATCTGACGCTGTTTGAAGAAACGCTGGTGCCGGTGTGCGCGCCCAATCTGCCGGGCGCACCGCGATCAGTGGACGAGTTGCAGCGTTTTGCCTTGCTGCATCGCTCGGCTGATCGTCAGGCGTGGTTCGAATGGCTGGCGGCGAATAATGGAAAACCGCTGGAGGATTACCGGCACATCCCGTTCAACCTCGATGAGTTGGCACTGGATGCGGCGGCGCGCGGGTTGGGCGTGGCGGTCACTGACATGACGCTGGCGGCGGAGTCGCTGGAGCGTGGCGTGTTGGTGGTGCCGTTCGGCCCACCGCTGAAAACCGGCGGCATTTATTCGCTGTGCTTGCAGCCGTCAGCGGCGACGCATCCGGCGTGTGCATCAGTGATGCAATGGTTCACCAAACAAACCCTCAACCCACAATCCCCGTAGGAGCTGCCGAAGGCTGCGATCTTTTGATCTTGCCCTTAAAAAACCAGATCAACAGATCGCAGCCTTCGGCAGCTCCTACAGATGTTCCGAGAAGGTCTGCAGGTAGGCGAGCAAGTTGTAGAGTTTCTCTTCATCGCTCAGGCCCCAGAAAATCATCCGCGTGCCTGGCACCACGCCTTTCGGGTCTTTGAGATACGCCCTCAACGTGTCGGCATCCCAGGTCACGCCGGAGTTTTTCATCGCGTCGGAATAGACGTAATTGGCTGAAGTACCGGCAGGCCGACCGACGATGCCGTTGAGTTCCGGGCCAAAACCGGGGCGGGCCGACTCACCGACCTGATGGCAACCACCGCACAAACGCGGGAAGATTTTTGCCCCCGCTTCAGGGTCGCCGGCGGCTTGGGCAGTTGAACAGGTGGCGATCAGGCTCAAGGCCAGGGACAGTAAGGCAGTGGTTTTCATCGAACGATCCAGAGCAGGCGCAACACAATTGCGGCAAGCCTAACATTTTGTGCAAGGCAGTTTTTTACAGGTAAGCGCCGATGATCTTTCTGACGGTGATCAATGCCTGACGCAAAACGGCCATGTCCACCGAGCCCAGCGCCAGCCGAATCGCATGCGGCACATGGGCGGACACCGCAAACGGTTCGGCCGTGGTGACGGAGATCTGATGCTGCTGCAGTTCCACGACGATCTGATCGGCGCGCACATCTTCCGGCATTGGCAGCCATAAAAAGTATGAAGACGGATGGCCAATGCACGACAACCCCTTGAGCAACTCGGTGGCCAAGGTTTGCCGTGCTTTGGCGTCATTGCGCTTCTGTTCCTCAAGCTCAATGACGGTGCCATCGTCGAGCCAGCCGCAGGCAATCGCAGTCATCACGCCGGGCGTGTTCCAGGTGGTGGCGCGAATGACGCGTTCCAGCGCCGGCACCATCCCCACGGGCGCGGCGATAAATCCGACGCGCAAACCGGTGGCGATGTTTTTCGACAGTCCGGACACGTACACAGTGCGCTCGGGCGCCAGATCAATCAGCGGGCGCGGTGGGTTTTCCACCAGAAAGGCGTAGGCCGCGTCCTCGATGATTGTCAGATCATGCCGTCGGGCGATCGCCCCCAGTTGCTCGCGCTGCTCATGCGGCATCACCCAACCCAGCGGATTGTGCAACGTCGGCATGCTGTAAACGGCGCGCACCGCACGCTGCCGGCAGAGCTTGTCCAGCGCAGGCAGATCCGGGCCGTGTTCGGTCGTGGGGATCGCCACCACTTCCAGATGCAGCGCTTCGGCCAGCACTTTGAACCCGGAATAGGTCAACGCGTCAGCGGCAATCACATCACCCGGTTTGAGCAACGCCATCAGCGTCACCGCCAGCCCTTGCTGCGCACCGTTGACGATCAGCACTTGCTCGGCCTCGACCTGCACGCCACGGCTTAGCAGATGTTGCGCAACCGACGCGCGCTCATGAGCGCGACCGGCGTGCGGCTGATAGCGCAGCAACGCTTCGAGATCGCCCGACAACGCCAACTGCCGCAGCGCCGTGCGCAACAGATCCGCCTGACCGGGCAACGACGGGTAGTTGAAATTGAGGTCGATCATGCCGACCGCGACGTCCTTCTGATCGATGCCCTGCCCCGGTAGCAACGAGGTTTCCCGCACAAAAGTGCCGCGCCCGGCCTCGCCACTGACCAGGCCCATCGCCTCCAGTTCGGCATAAACCCGTGAAGCGGTGACCAGCGCCAGCCCTTCGCTCGCCGCCAGTTGCCGGTGCGTCGGCAGGCGCGTGCCCGGCGACAGGCGACCCGAGCGAATGTCATCGGCGTAGGTATCAACCAGTGTCTTGTATCGGGAGCGCGGCATGTCGGCTGTATCCATGACAATTCTTTGATTGTCCTGATTCTCAGCCATAGGATTCAAATGACGCAACCCCACTTTTGAGCGCGCCCCGATATGGAACGAACCTCGAATCTGACAAACCCGGCACTGGAAAAAACCAGCGGCTGGATCAACGGCTTTATTGGCGTGGTGATTTTCAGCGGTTCACTGCCGGCCACGCGATTGGCAGTGCTGGAATTCGACCCGGTGTTTCTCACGGTATTGCGTGCCGCCATCGCTGGGGTATTGGCCGTGGCACTGCTGTGGCTGTTTCGCGAACGGCGCCCCACACGCGATCAGTGGCTGTCGTTGTTCATCGTGGCGATGGGCGTGGTGCTCGGATTTCCGCTGCTGACTGCGTTGGCTTTGCAACACGTGACGTCAGCACATTCGATTGTCTTTGTAGGATTGCTGCCACTGGCGACAGCGATTTTCGGCGTATTGCGCGGCGGTGAACGGCCGCGTCCGGTGTTCTGGATTTTCTCGGTACTCGGCAGTGCGCTGGTGGTGGGGTTTGCGATCTCTCAAGGCCTGACCGCTTCGCCAACCGGCGACTTGCTGATGTTGGCCGCCATCGTCGCCTGCGGTCTGGGCTACGCCGAAGGGGCGAAACTGTCGCGCAGCCTCGGCGGCTGGCAGGTGATTTGCTGGGCGCTGGTGCTGTCGCTGCCGCTGATGGCTGTACTCAGTCTGTGGCTGGCGCCCGCCTCGTTCAGCACCATCAGCCTGTCGGCGTGGTTGTGCCTGGGCTATGTGTCGCTGTTCAGCATGTTGATCGGTTTTGTGTTCTGGTATCGCGGCCTGGCGCAGGGCGGGATTGCGGCGGTGGGTCAGTTGCAGTTGTTGCAGCCGTTTTTTGGCCTGGCGCTGGCGGCGACGCTGCTGCATGAACATGTCAGCGTCGGCATGCTCGCGGTGACGTTGGGCGTCATTCTGTGTGTCGCCGGGGCGAAGAAGTTCGCCAAATAATCCCTAAGCGCCAGCCTTCCACTCGCGGGGGCTGAGCCCGGTCTTGCGGCGAAACGCGCGAGCCAGCGCCGAAGGGCTTTCGTAACCGACCTCCTCGGCGATCAGCGCAATCGGTTTGCCCTCGCGCAAACGTTTCTGCGCCAGGCTGACCCGCCAGCTCAGCAGATAATCGGCCGGCGTCTGCCCGACCACGCGGCGAAACTGCTCGGCAAAACTGGCGCGCGAGAGGTTGGCGACGCTGGCCAGCTCGGCCACGCTCCACGGTTTATGCGGCTGCTCGTGCATCTGGATCAAGGCCCGCGACAAACGCGGATCGGCGAGTCCGGCCATCATCCCCGGTTGTTGATCGCGACTGCTGATGAGGTGGCGCAACAGCAGAATCACCAGCAGTTCAAACAACCGATCCATTACCGCAACCCGCCCGCAATGTCCTTCGAAGGCTTCCTTGAACAACCATTCCAGCGTGCTGCCGAGTTCGGGAATGTCGCTGAGTTTCAGCACCAGATAATCCGGCAACGCGGTGGCGAGTGCATTTCCCGAACCGCCGTCGAACGTCAGCGTGGCGCAGACCACGCGGGTGTCCATGGACTCGTCGGCAGACATTCGATGGGGAAACGGTCGCGGAAAGAAAATCAGCGAGGGTTCACTCAGCCTGAACTCGCGTTCGTTACCCGGCCTGAGCAGCAACTCGCCCGCCTGCAACAGATGCACATGCCCGCACGGCTCGCCTTCATGCACGCTGATGCCGCAAAACGCGCCGCTGTGAAAGGTGCCGGCATTCACACCGAAGTGGCTGAGCAAAGTAGAAAGGCGATCCATTGGGCGACTCCTGCAGGCGAATCTGGACGATCTGCCGCATATCGTCGACGATTTGCCGCCAAAGCACCAGTTGCGCTCACTAACATTCATTCCATCGCCGACGCAGTTCGCGCCGGACTTTCGGAGAATCACCATGAGCCGCATCAACGCCATCAGCCTCGAAACCGCCACCGACGCCACCCGCCCCGTGCTGGAAGGTGTGAAGAAGAAAATCGGTTTCCTGCCGAACCTGTTCGCCACACTGGCCAAGGCGCCGGTCGCGCTCGACACCTACGTGCAAGCGTCAGCGACACTGGTCAAATCGTCGCTTAGCGCCAAGGAAAAAGAAGCGGTGTACCTGGCGACCTCGCAGGTTAACGGCTGCGATTATTGCCTGGCGGCGCACACCTTTTTCGGCAGCAAGGCCGGGTTGTCGGCCGAGGACATCGTCGCGGCGCGCCAAGGTGAACTGAACGCCTATGCCGCCCTCGCCTATCAATTGACGGAAAGCCGTGGCCACTTGAGTGACGAGCAAATCGCCGCAGCTCGCGCCGCCGGGATTGATGACAGCAAGATCATCGAAGTGATTGCCGTGGTCGCGGTGCAGACCCTGACCAACTACCTGAACAACGTGGCGCTGACCGAGATCGACTTCCCGGCCATTAACTAAACACACAATCCCATGTGGGAGCGGCGGTGCGACGATTCGACTTGCTCGCGAATGCGGAGTATCAGTCGACATCTTTGTTGTCTGACACACTGCTTTCGCGAGCAAGCCCGCTCCCACATTTAGTCCGCGTTCATCACTGCGTCAGTCGTGATCGACGCCGGCGCGCTTGAGCAGTTTTTTGCAGCGCTCGGACAAGTGGAATACCTGCAGATCCTTGCCTGCCTTGGCGTAACGCTCACGCAAGGTTTTCAGCGCGGCAATCGCCGAGTAATCGACAAAGCTCAGATGCCGGCAATTGAGGGTGACTTTTTGTGGATCGGTCGCCGGGTCGAACTGGTTGAGGAACGGCGTGGTCGAGGCGAAAAACAGCGTGCCGTGCAGGCGATAGAGTTTGCTGCCATCCGCTTCCAAATGCTCATCGGCGTACAACTCGCGCGCCTGCTGCCAGGCGAAATTCAGCGCAGCGATGATGATGCCGCACAGCACAGCGGTGGCCAGATCGGTGAACACGGTGATGGTGGTCACGGCGATGATCACCAGCACATCGTTGAGCGGGACTTTGTTGATGACGCGCAACGACGCCCAGGCGAAAGTCTGTTGCGAGACCACGAACATCACCCCGACCAGCGCCGCCAGTGGGATACGCTCGATCAGCGGCGATAGAAACAGAATGAACAACAAAATCAGCACGCCCGCGACCACACCGGACAAACGTCCGCGCCCGCCGGAGCTGAGATTGATCACGGTCTGGCCGATCATCGCGCAACCGCCCATGCCGCCGAATGCGCCCGAGACCATGTTCGCCGCGCCCAACGCCACGCATTCACGATCCGGGTAGCCACGGGTTTCGGTGATTTCGTCGGTGAGGTTCAGCGTCAGCAGGGTTTCCAGCAGCCCGACCAGTGCCATCAGAATCGCGTAGGGGGCGATGATGCGCAGGGTTTCGAGAGTCCACGGGATGTCCGGCAAGGCGAAAGTCGGCAGACCACCGGCGATGTGCGCCATGTCGCCGAGGGTGCGGGTCGGCAGGCCGAACAGATAGACCAGCAGGCCGACGCCAAGAATCGCCACCAGCGCCGGCGGCACCGCTTTGGTCAGGCGCGGCAGGATGTAGACGATCGCCATGGTTAGCGCCACCAGCCCTGCCATCAGGTACAACGGCGTGCCGCTGAGCCATTCCTCACCGTTCTTGAAATGTTCCAGTTGCGCCAGGGCAATGATGATCGCCAGACCGTTAACGAAGCCGAGCATCACCGGGTGCGGCACCATGCGCACCAATTTGCCCAAGCGCAGCAAACCGAACGCCATCATGATCAAACCGCCGAGCAGCACGGTCGCCAGCAGGTATTGCACGCCGTGTTGCACCACCAGCGCAACAATCACCACCGCCATCGAACCCGCCGCCCCGGAGACCATACCGGGCCGACCGCCGAACAACGCAGTCAGCGTACAAATGATGAAAGCGCCGTACAGGCCCATCAGCGGATTGAGGTGTGCCACCAGCGCGAAGGCGATGCATTCGGGCAACAGGGCAAACGAGGTGGTGAGTCCGGCCAGGACATCGGCGCGCAGACGAATCGGTTTCATGGCTTACCTGACTGAGCGGCCAACGTCGGTGACCGCAGGTGTTCGGGGAAAAGTGGGTTGCGGATGTTACGGAATTGTCCCCGCAGCGGCCAGTGATCGCTGACAGTTATTGACCTGCGCTTTATGCTGGTGCGCTCAGTCTTCATCGAGTTCGAACATGTCTGCATTTTTAACCGCTCGCGAAGTTTGTCAGCGTTTGCGTGACGCGGCGCTTGAGGTGCTCGTTTTTAAAGTATGCGAGGCGCCTTCCGCGTCCGGGCTGGTTGCCGTCGATATCGAAGGCTGGCGCTTGCTGCTGGATTTTGACGGCGGCCGGTTGCATCACTGTGAATACGCGCGCGATACCGATGGACGCGAAGGCGCGCTCGAGGGTTGGCAGCGTTATGGCACTGATCCGGTGAGTTTGCTCAGCACTTGGGAATTGGCGCAGATCGAACGATTGCTCGCAGCAGCAACGAACACGGTTGCTCGATGATGGCACTCTGCCCATAATCCGCATCCCTACATTCCCACGCAAGGAACTGCCGTGAAGAAGTCGCTGTTGTTGATCCCGCTGTTGGCGTTGTTGCTACAAGGTTGTGGCATGACCATGACCCGCTACGAGCCGAGCTACGAGAACGTGCAGAAGCTCAAGCAAACGCCGCCGCTGCATGCGATCAGCAATCCTCAGGTAACCGCCGAATCCGGTGAGGGTTCGTTGTCGGTACGCGCCAACCCGATTCGCTCGCCGTCGGGCAGCATCCCGGCACACATCCAGGATGCCATCACTGAAGAGCTGCGCAAGGCCGGTCTGCTTGATCCGCAAGCCCAGCGTCAGTTGAAAGTATTGGTGGTAAAAAACGAAATGTCCGCCGGCATGGGCACGGGTAACGGCAAACTGGCCGCGCGCTTCACGCTGCTTAACGGCAATGACGTGGTCTACGACGCGACCAAGGCTGTCAGCAGCCAATGGAGCAGCAGCTTCTTTGGTTTCATCGCGATCCCGAACGCGGTCAATGCTTACAACCCGATGTTGCGTGATCTGCTGAAGGATCTGTACAGCGATCCACAGTTCATTCAAGCGCTGAAGTAACAGACAAAAAAAGAGCCGCAATCGCGGCTCTTTTTTTTCGCCTCACGCCCGTGGAATGCGGGTTTCGAGTGCGGAGTATTTCAGGCTGTTGCTTTCGACCATCTGCTTGAGCAGCGCGTTGACCTGACGGGTGAACGTGTCACTCATCGCGTCTGCCGGCGTATTCGCCATCAACGGGATGAACCAGATCCCCAACCAGGTGCCAATCGCATCGTGGTTGCTCGCGGCGGTCAGGGGTTGACCTTGCGGATCGAGATTTTCCAGGCTCATGCTGTACTGATCGGTAGCATAAGCCGGAATGATGGTCATGCTGAACCCACTGATGAACGCCAGCACCATTTGCCCACCGTTAGGCGGATGGTTGTACACCTTCAAACGCAGATTGTAATCGCCCGGCTGCTTCTGGAACTCGTCCAGCGTGACACGACCGAACAGACCGGAATCGCTGAGGATTTTCTGCAACTGCGGCTTGAGGTGATCGCGCGCCTGCGGCACTTCAACGGCGGAAGCGCTTTTCGGCTCGCCCTGATAGAAGTCGAAATCCACGTAGACGTTTGGCTTGTTGGCGTAGTTGGCCATCGATGGCAGTTTCACCGGCGCCACTTCGTCTTTGGTGAAACTGGCACAACCGCCCAGTGTGAGCACCAGGCCCAAGGCCAGAATTTTCCCGAATTGCATGATATCCGTCCCTAAGTAAACACCGCCAAATGATGGCAATGAGCCTCCATCAAGGAGGCCGAGCGGATTCTAGAGAGACCTGTTGCTCGGGGAAAGCCTCAATTCGGGATTTTTCAGAAATAATTTCTCAACTTTCACGCAAGTCGAGCATATAGGTGTAGTAACCCGTATCGCGCACATACCCCAACGACTCGTACAAACCCTGCGCGGTGTAGTTGTCGGTGGCGGTTTCCAGCACCAACCCCTTCGCGCCGGTTTCCAGCGCAAACGCGCGGGCGGTGTTCATCAGCAATCGGCCAACGCCGCGACCCCGGGCGGCCGGCGTGGTGAACAGATCGCTGAGCAGCCAGGTGCGATGGGCGTCGATGGAGGAAAACGTCGGGTACAACTGCACAAATCCCAGCGCCTCACCGTGCTCGTCCTGCGCCAGAAAAATCGCTGACTCCCCCGCCGCCATGCGTTCGGCGATGAAGGCGCGCGACTGTTCAAGGTTCGACGGCTGCTTGTAAAAGCCTCGATACGCGTCGAACAACTGCGCCACCGCGTCCAGCTGTGCGCTATCGGCGCGCAATGCCTTAATCGTCATGACCCCTTCCTCGTTTATTCAATGATCGAAGCAGCATAGCGCTGTCTGTCGAGTAAGCTGGCCTCGCCGCTATATAGTTTTGTATATTGCGAAACCGAAATCGCCAGAATCTTTCCATGTTGTCCATTCAGACCTTGTTTTCATGAGCGCCATCCGCGTACGCAACGAGCAGTTGATCCTCAACGCTGCCAGTGAAGAATTCGCCGCCAACGGCTTCGACGCCACCCAGACTCGCGACATCGCCGCCCGCGCCGGCGTGCCCAAGGCGAACCTGTATTACTACTTCCAGACCAAGGAAAACCTCTACTCGAAAGTCCTGCTGGGGTTTGTCGAACCGTTGCTGGAGGCGTCGGCGGTGCTGCGTGAAAGCGATGATCCGCTGGTGGGTTTGCGCGCTTACGTCGCTGCGCGGATTCGTATTGCCCGCGAGCATCCGGCGATAGCCAAGGTTTTCAGTGGAGAGTTGTTGCTCGGCGGGCGGCAGTTGCCAGACGAGTGCCGCGACCTGCTGCACGCTGAAGCGCGACGGAATGTCGAGTGTTTGCGCAGCTGGATCGAACGAGGCTTGCTGGCGCCAGTGGATCCGGAGCATTTGATGCTGTTCATCTGGTCGGCGACGCGCACGTACACCAACATCGGCTGGCAGATGGGCCGAATCATGGAACGCGAAGAGCCGCTGGATGAGGATTACGAACGGGCGGCGGAGACGATTACGCGGTTGGTGCTGGAGGGTGTTGTGGCGCCAAGGGTTGGGGAGATTCGTGGGATTCTGTTTGCGACTTGAACCCCTTTTTGTGGGAGCGGGCTTGCTCGCGAAGGCGGTGAATCAGTCGCCATTAATGATTCTGACACACCGCCTTCGCGAGCAAGCCCGCTCCCACATGGGATTTGTGGTGTGGTCAGAAGCCGATTCCGCTGCTGGAAGGGGTTGTGGCGCCACAGGCTGGGAAGATTCGTGGGTTTATTTACGACTCGAGCAGGCTTTTGTGGGAGCGGGCTTGCTCGCGAAAGCGGTGAATCAGTCGCCATTAATGTGTCTGACACACCGCCTTCGCGAGCAAGCCCGCTCCCACTCGGGATTTGTGATGTGGTCAGAAGCCGATTCCGCGGCTGGAAGGGGTTGTGGCGCCGTGAGTTGGGGGGATTCGCGGGAGTTTGTTTGCGACTCAAGCAGGCTTTTGTGGGAGCGGGCTTGCTCGCGAAAGCGGTGAATCAGTCGCCATTAATGAGTCTGACACACCGCTTTCGCGAGCAAGTCGAATCGTCGCACCGCCGCTCCCACATGGGATTTGTGGTTTGGCTAGAAAACGATGTCGGCAGCGGGTTTCACGTCGATGCGGGCGACGGAGCCGGTCAGGTGCGCGAGGTCTTTGTTGTGTTCGGCGATGATGTCGTCGGCGCTCATCGGGCCGTTGTCGACGGTGGAGTGTGCGTCAGCGGCGAGCACTACGTCGTAGCCCAGTTGATGGGCCTGGCGCACGGTAGCGTTAATGCAATAGTCGGTTTGCAACCCGCAAATGACCAAGCGTTCGAAATCCTCGCTCGGCAGCAGTTTGCGTAAATCAGTCTGATAGAACGAATCGGGCGTGGTCTTGCGCACGCGTAAATCCTCGCTCGATGTTTCCAGCCCTTCGGCCAGTTGCCAGCCTTCCGCGCCATGAGCCAACGGGCTGTCCTTTTCTTCATGCTGAATCAGTACCACCGGTACCCCGGCCTTGCGCGCTCGGCGGCTGAGGCCGTTGATGGTGTCGATCACCCGGTGAATGTCATGGCACTCATACTCACCCGAGCAGAGAGCTTGCTGGACGTCGATGATCAGCAATGCGGTGGTCATGATGAGCCTTCCTTGATCTGTCCTTGAAACAGGGGCGAACATGAGCCCGCCCCGTTTTTACGCGCCTTAGTAACCCAATGACAACCCGGTATTACGCCGTGGATCGTTGGCACCGTAGAAGCGGTTTTTGCCAACCGGTTTACCACCCAGCGACGGTGCGCCGACCAGAATCGCGGCGATGTGGTTGGCATCCTGCGGGCCGGCAAACTTGTGGCCCCAGCTCTCGAGAATCTTCTTCGTGTCGGGACTCGCCGCGAAGTCTTCGAGGTTGGTTTCCTCCGGCATCCACTGCTGGTGGAAGCGCGGCGCATCGACTGCTTCCTGCAGGCCCATGCCGTAGTCGATGACGTTGAGCATGGTCAGCAAGGTCGCGGTGATGATCCGGCTACCGCCCGGCGTGCCCACCACCATCACCACTTTGCCGTCCTTGGTGACGATGGTCGGGCTCATCGACGACAGCGGTGCCTTGCCCGGCGCGATCGCGTTGGCTTCGCCCTGCACCAGACCGTACATGTTCGGCACGCCGACCTTGGAGGTGAAGTCGTCCATTTCATCGTTGAGGATCACCCCGGTCTTGCTCGCCATCACGCCCGCGCCGAACCAGTCGTTGAGGGTGTAAGTGACCGAAACCGCGTTACCCCACTTGTCGACGATCGAATAGTGCGTGGTGTTGCTGCCTTCATGCGGTGCGGTACCCGGTTTCAGCTCGGCCGAGACGCCAGCCTTTTGCGGCTGAATCGCGTCGCGCAGTTTGGTTGCGTAGTTCTTGTCGAGCAGGTGTTCGATCGGGTTTTTGACGAAATCCGGATCACCCAGATAGCTGTTGCGATCCACGTACGCGTGGCGCATCGCTTCGATCTGATAGTGCATGCCTTGGGCCGAATGGAAGCCCAGATCCTTCATCGGATAGCCTTCGAGGATGTTCATGATCTGGCAGATCACCACACCGCCGGAGCTTGGCGGTGGCGCGGAAACCACGTGGTAGCCACGGTAATCACACTCGACCGGCGCCAGTTCGCGGGTCTTGTATTTGTCGAGGTCGGCTTGGGTGATGATGCCCTTGTTGGCCTGACTCGACGTCACGATCGCATCGGCGACCCAGCCTTTATAGAAGCCGTCGGTGCCTTTTTCGGAAATGGTGCGCAGGGTTTTAGCCAGATCCTTCTGCACCAGTTTCTGCCCGACCTGCATCGGTTCGCCGTTGTGCAGGAAGATCGAGCCGGAATCACGAATGTCCTTTTTGAACACATCGGTGGCGTATTCCAGCAGCTCGACGTCGCCCTGCTCCAGTTCGAAACCGTCTTCAGCCAATTTGATGGCCGGGGCGATCATGTCTTTGCGCGGCTTGGTGCCGTACTTGCTCAGCGCCAGTTCCATGCCGGAGACGGTGCCCGGTACGCCGACCGCCAAGTGGCCGCGCGTGCTCAGGTCAGGAATGACGTTTCCTTCCTTGTCCAGATACATATTGGCGGTCGCGGCCAACGGCGCTTTTTCGCGGAAATCGAGGAAGGTCTTGCGTCCGTCGGCCAGTTGAATGGTCATGAAACCGCCACCGCCGAGGTTGCCCGCTGCGGGGTAAACCACCGCCAGCGCATAACCCACCGCGACGGCGGCATCCACCGCGTTGCCGCCGCTTTTCAACACATCGACGCCGACGTGGGTCGCCAGATGCTGCGCGGTGACCACCATGCCGTTTTCGGCGGCGACCGGTGCGACCGAGGCCGCGTGAGCCATCAGACAGCTGAGTGCCAATGAGGTCGCTATCAGCGATTTGGCCAAAGGTTCGTACTTCATGAGTCGATCTCTTTTTTGTTTTTAGGGTCTGTGCAAAACAGAGGCGAACGCTTCAAGAGCAACAAGCAGTATGGTCGCGATTGCGCATTGCGCCTCCCCACGCAGGCAGTATGCTGAGCGCCATCGATGCCCTGAACCGGAGCTGGCCTGCATGGCTTTTACCTTCACCACTCTGCCCTCGCCCGTCGGCGAGTTGAAGCTGGTCGCGAACGGTTCACGACTGGCGGCCATCCTCTGGGAAAACGACAAACCGAACCGCGTGCGCCTCGGGCCGATGAGCGCAGCGCCGGACAATCCGATCCTGATAAAAACCGCTCGGCAGCTGCAAGAATATTTTTCCGGCACCCGCGATCGCTTCGATCTGGAGCTGGATTTTGTCGGCACTGATTTTCAGAAACAGGTGTGGGCAGCGTTGCTGACCATTCCGTTTGGCGAGACGCGCAGCTACAGCCAGATTGCCGCGCAGATCGGCAATCCTTCGGCGGTGCGGGCGGTGGGCGCAGCGAATGGGCGTAATCCGATTTCGATTGTCGCGCCGTGCCATCGGGTGATTGGTGCGTCGGGGAAACTCACCGGGTTTGCGGGCGGGCTGGAGGCCAAGGAGCATTTGCTGACGCTGGAGGGAGCTTCAACATCAAAAGATCGCAGCCTGCGGCAGCTCCTGCATTTGCAATTCGATCTCCTGTAGGAGCTGCCGAAGGCTGCGATCTTTTGATCTACTTAGCCTCGACCTGCTCCTGATACTCTTTTTCATACTGCCCGGCGAGCTGCACCTTCTGCTTCTCATTGAGCAATTTGCCGGCCATCTGGAAGAACTTCTGCTCTTCTTCCTCCAGGTGGTGATGCACCTTCTCCGACAACTTCTTCGCCGTCGCCAACCACGCCGGGCTCGACATCTCGGTCTCGTCGAGCTCTTCCATCATCTCGTCCATTTCATGGTGCTCGGAAATCGCGTGACGACTGAGGTCGACACCGGCATCGCACTCCATCAACGGGATGTAGAAGTGACGTTCTTCGGCCGTTTCGTGGGCTTGCAGTTCATCTTTGAGCAGTTTGTAAGCCTCAACCCGCTCCGGGGTGTCGCCGCTGGTTTTGATCAGGCTTTTCGCGTAAGTGCGCTGGCGGTCGTGGCTTTCACGAAGGGCTTCAAAAATATTCATGGCGTGTCCTCATCAACCGCGTGCTGGAATGACGCTGTAAAAGCTAGACCGCGACGCGTGAGCGACGGTTCCACCGGTTTTGCGCAGGGACTTGGAAGCAGACCACCGGGCAGGATACGCTGGCGAATTATCCTACAAGGAAGTCCTGCATGAACTTGCGCATCGAGTTAACGCAAACACCCACGGAAGAACACCGCGCGGCGATTCTGGCGCCACTGCGCGCGCATAACGTCTCCCAGGCCGGCCCATCGGCGTGGGAACCGATCGCGTTGCTGGTACGCGACGAGCACGACGCTGTGCTCGGTGGCCTGTATGGCCATACGTTTTATCGCTGGTTGTTCATTGAATTGTTGGCCGTGCCGATTGAAGGGCGCGGTCAGGGCATCGGTTCGAAATTGATGCAGATGGCTGAAGATTTTGCGCGAGAGAAGGATTGCGTGGGGATCTGGCTCGACACCTTTTCGTTTCAGGCGCCGGAGTTTTACAAGAAGGTCGGGTATACCGAGTGCGGTGAGATTGTTGATTATCCGCTGGGGCATAAGCGGCATTTTTTCCAGAAGCGGCTTATAGGTTGAATGGACTGGCCCCTTCGCGAGCAGGCTCGCTCCCACATTGGAATGCATTCCAAATTGTGGGAGCGAGCCTGCTCGCGAAGGCGGCCGTCAATTCACCCAATAATCAGAGGCAAGTCGCCAACGCCGCCAACCGCCGCTTCGCGACAAAATCATCTTTCTGCGCGTAGTAATTCAGCGTCGTCCCCGACGGCTCCGTGCTCAGGTCAACAAACGACTCCGCCGAACGGGTGTACACCGTCGACCCGCCCTTCTTGCCCGGTTGCAGATAAGCCCCCGCGTCCACGCCAAACACCGCCTCGTCCTGCCAGGCGAATTGCACGCACTGCGCCACGAGCTTCTCGGCTTTGTCCGAGGTCATGACTTTATAAGGCGCTTGGGTGCGCGCATCGTCCATCGCCGAACCTGCGCAACCGGCCAGAACCGTCGCCGCCAGCGCTACCATCAGAATTCGCATTGCATTCGCTCATTCAGAAAAAAGCGGACTGTATCACCGCCGCAAGCGGAAATCGTTCTGCTTTACTGCATTTATAGCGAGACAGGCACTCGCCGCTGCGGCAACCTAAGGTCATCAGCCTCACAAGGAAAACCCATGGCGCCTACCGATCAGCGACATGAACACGCCCTGAAACTGTTTCTCGATGCGCGCCCTGAATTGCGCGAAAGCCTCGACCACCTCAATCCTCTGTTGGCTCAGGCCAAGGGCGAAACCCAGGCGCAATACCGCGAAGAACGTCTGCATGAGGCGTTTGAAGAAGAGGCGGACAAACTGGGGTTGTTCGCCTGGGAACTGACGTTGCAGCTGACCGCTGATTCGCCTGAGGAATATCAGGCGCAGCGCCTGGAAGTGCATCGCGAGGTGGCGGAAATGGCCGGCATGGACTGGCTGGAATACTGCGACCTGTATGGGATAGAACCTTAACCGCCACGCCAAGGATCCTTTCGCCGATGCTGCCTTCCGCCTCGACTCATCGCGCCAGCCCCGGCCATCTGCACACGCAGAAATGGCGTGGACGCGTGGGTCTGGCGCTGGTCGCCAGCCTGTCAGTACTGGCCGGCATGACCGACGCCATTGGTTTCATGGCCAGCGGCGATTTCGTTTCGTTCATGAGCGGGAACACGACACGACTGGCGGTGGCGATCAGTGAAGGTGATCTCGGGTTGACCTTGCGCCTGGTAATTCTTGTCGCGACGTTCATCCTCGGTAATGCCCTGGGCGTGCTCGTCGCGCGCCTCGGTGGGCGACGCGCGCTGCCGCTGCTGCTGTGCATCGCCACCCTGCTCTGCACCTCGGCAGCGTGGCCGTTCGACGCGCAACTGCCGGCACTGCTGGCCGCGATCATTGCGATGGGCATGCTCAACGCGGCGGTCGAGGAAGTGAATGGCCTGCCGGTCGGGCTGACCTACGTGACCGGCGCGCTGTCGCGATTTGGCCGAGGACTGGGCCGCTGGATGCTTGGCGAACGGCGCAGCGGCTGGCGGGTGCAACTGGTGCCATGGAGCGGGATGTTTATCGGCGCCATTCTCGGGGCGGTGCTGGAACAGCATCTGGGCCTCAAAGCCATGTTTGTCAGCGCTGTGCTGGCCGCGATGATCGGCCTGCTTTCCCTCAGAATCCCGCGACGCTGGCAACTCGGCTACATGCCCCGCTAACCAAGGACACCACAAATCCCTGTGGGAGCGGGCTTGCTCGCGAAAGCGGTGGGTCAATCAAATACATTTCAACTGACACACCGCTTTCGCGAGCAAGCCCACTCCCACATTTTGATCGCCTGCAACTTGGATTTCGCGGCTGTCGCCATAAAGCTTTATCATGGCCGCAGTTTTGCTGATCGAGTCCGTCATGAAGTTCGCCATCGCGTTGTTTTCCGCCGCCCATGCGCCCTCCTCGCGCCGTGCCCTGCTGTTTGCGCAGGCGGCACTGGCCGGTGGGCATGAGATTGTCCGGCTGTTTTTCTATCAGGACGGCGTCTACAACGCCTCCGACGCGGTGGTCACCCCGCAGGACGAACTCGACTTGCCCAAGCAATGGCGCGCGTTTATCACCGAGCAGAAGCTCGACGGTGTGGTCTGCATCGCCGCCGCCCTGCGCCGTGGCGCCCTGAACGCGGAAGAAGCCAAGCGTTACCAGCGCGAAGCGATTTCGGTCAGCACGCCGTGGGAATTGTCCGGCCTCGGTCAGTTGCATGATGCGGTGCAAGATGCCGATCGCCTGATCTGCTTTGGAGGTGCTTGAGATGGCCAAATCCCTGTTGATCATCAGCCGCCAGTCGCCATGGTCGGGCCCCGGCGCCCGCGAAGCGCTGGACATCGTGCTGGCCGGCGGCGCTTTCGATCTGCCGATCGGTTTGCTGTTTCTCGATGACGGCGTGCTGCAACTCAGCGCCGGGCAAAACGCGAAAGCGCTGCAACAGAAAGACCTCAGCGCCAACCTGCAAGCACTGCCGATGTTCGGCGTGGAAGAGCTGTTCTATTGCGCCGACAGCGCCGGCGCCCGTGGCCTCAGCACGTTGTCGCTGGACGAAGCCGCGCCGCTGGCCGCCGAGCAAATCACCGCCCTTATTGACCGCTACGACCAGGTGATCACCCTCTGATGTCGACTTTGCATGTGTTGTCTCATTCCCCGTTCGGCGACGATCGCCTGACCAGTTGCCTGCGCGTGATCGGCGGCGCTGATGCTTTATTGCTGTCCGGCGATGCGGTCTACGCGTTGCAACCGGGCACCGCGCCGTTCACTGCGCTGCACAGCCGTCAGATCAAATTGTTCGTTCTGGCCGAAGATGCGCAGGCGCGCGCCCTCCAAGTTCCTGACTGGGCCGAAGTGATCGATTACCCGGCCTTCGTCGAACTGTCGATCCATCACGACAAGGTCAACAGCTGGCTATGAATTCCATGACCGTCGGCGCCCGCGCCATCGAACTGGACAAGGACGGCTTCCTCGTTGACCTCAGCGACTGGTCGCAGGAGGTCGCCAGCGCCCTCGCCGCCGCCGAAGACATCGAGTTGACCGCCGAACACTGGGAAGTCCTCGAATTGCTGCGCAGCTTCTACGCCGAATTCCAGCTGTCCCCGGCCACGCGTCCGCTGATCAAGTACACCGCGCTGAAACTCGGTGTGGAAAAAGGCAACAGCCTGCACCTGAACCGACTGTTCAAAGGCACCCCTGCCAAACTCGCCGCAAAACTGGCGGGCCTGCCCAAACCGACGAATTGCTTATGACCGACTTTCCAGCGCTGACCCTCGAAACGCCTGCCGAACATCCATTCGCCCAATTCGTACGCATCCTCGGCAAGGGCAAACGCGGCGCCCGTGACCTGACGCGCGAAGAAGCGCGCGAAGCCATGGGCATGGTGCTCGACGACAAGGTCGAGGACACCCAGCTCGGTGCGTTCCTGATGTTGCTGCGCCACAAGGAAGAAAGCGCCGAGGAAATGGCCGGTTTCACCGAAGCCTTGCGCGCACGCTTGCAGGCGCCGGCGCTGAACGTCGATCTGGATTGGCCGACCTACGCCGGTAAAAAGCGCCATCTGCCGTGGTATCTGCTGGCGGCAAAGTGTCTGGCGCAGAACGGCGTGCGCATCTTCATGCACGGCGGCGGCGCGCACACCGCCGGGCGGCTGTACAGCGAGCAACTGCTCGGCGAGTTGAACATCCCGTTGTGTCGCACCTGGCAACAGGTCGGCGCGGCGCTGGACAACGGCGGCCTCGCGTTTATGCCGCTGGTGGACTGGGCGCCGCAGTTGCAGAACATGATCGATCTGCGCAACACCTTGGGTCTGCGCTCGCCGATTCATTCGCTGGCGCGGATTCTTAATCCGTTGGGCGCTCGCTGCGGGCTGCAAAGTATTTTCCACCCCGGCTACCAAGCGGTGCACCGCGATGCCAGCGGATTGCTCGGCGACACAGCGATTGTGGTCAAGGGCGACGGTGGCGAAATCGAGATCAACCCGGATGCCGACAGTCATCTCTACGGCACCACTGGCGGCGAGAGCTGGGACGAGGAATGGCCGCAACTGTCGGCGCAACGTCACGTCAAACCTTCATCGCTGGATATTGAGCACTTGAAAGCCGTGTGGCGCGGCGACGTGGTCGACAGCTACCCACAAATGGCGCTGATTTCGACGATGGCGCTGGCCCTGCGCGGGCTTGGCCAACCGCGTGAACAAGCCTTCGAAACCGCCGAGCAATACTGGGCTGCGCGAGACAAATCGATTTAACCGATCATTCACGCCCGATCTTTGCGCTTTTTGTTCGAACTCACAGGAATAGACTCGACTCCAACGTTTACTGATTTACGGAGTCTTGATCATGGGTTTACTCGTCGATGGCCACTGGCAGGACAAGTGGTACGAAAGCAGCAAAGACGGCGCGTTCCAGCGCGAACAGGCGCAACGCCGTAACTGGGTGACCGCCAACGGCGAGCCCGGCCCGAGCGGTGAAGGTGGTTTTGCCGCCGAGGCCGGTCGCTATCACCTCTACGTGTCACTCGCCTGTCCATGGGCACATCGCACGCTTATCCTGCGCAAACTCAAAGGTCTGGAAAGTCTGATCGACGTTTCGGTGGTCAGTTGGTTGATGCTGGAAAACGGCTGGACGTTCGACAAAGCGCTGGGCTCGACTGGCGACAAACTCGATGACTTTGAATTCATGCATCAGCGCTACACCGCTGACACCGCCGACTACACCGGCCGCGTCACCGTGCCGGTGCTGTGGGACAAAAAGCTCAAACGCATTGTCAGTAATGAATCAGCGGAGATCATCCGCATGTTCAACAGCGCGTTTGATGGTCTGACTGGCAATGAGCTGGACTTCTACCCGGCGCCACTGCGCAGCGAGATCGATGCGCTGAACGATCGAATCTATCCAGCCGTAAACAACGGCGTGTACCGCGCGGGGTTTGCCACGTCGCAACAGGCCTATGAACAAGCGTTCGACGAGGTTTTTGCTGAGCTCGATCATCTGGAGCGGGTTTTAGGTGCGAATCGCTATCTGACCGGCGAGTACCTGACCGAAGCCGATGTGCGCCTGTTCACCACGATGATTCGTTTTGACGCGGTGTATCACGGGCACTTCAAGTGCAATTTGCGTCGAATTGCCGACTACCCGAATCTGTCGAACTGGTTGCGTGAGGTGTATCAGCTGCCGGGGATTGGCGAGACGGTGGATTTTCAGCACATCAAGAACCACTACTACGGCAGTCACAAGACCATTAACCCGACGGGGATTGTGCCGAAGGGGCCGGAGCAGGATTTCACAGTGGCCCATGATCGGGCGCGGTTGGCTGGGAAAGGGGTTTGGTTGAAGGGCTAACAGCAAAAAGCAAAAGATCGCAGCCTTCGGCAGCTCCTACATGAGAATGCGTTCTCTGTAGGAGCTGCCGAAGGCTGCGATCTTTTGATCTGACTCAGACCTGCGCCTGAGCCCCTTCAAACCACGCCAGTTTCTCGCGCAGTTGCACCACTTCCCCCACGATCACCAATGTCGGCGCATGCACTTCATGCTCCGCCACCATGCGTGGCAGATCCGCCAGCGTGCCGGTAAAGACCCGCTGATTGACCGTGGTGCCCTGCTGAATCAATGCCGCCGGGGTATCCGCCGCGCGACCATGCTTGATCAACTGCTCGCAGATCACCGGCAAGCCCACCAGGCCCATGTAGAACACCAGCGTCTGCGCCGGGGCGACGAGGTCGGCCCAGGGCAGATCGGTGGAGCCGTCCTTCAAATGCCCGGTGACAAAGCGCACTGACTGCGCGTAATCACGATGGGTCAGCGGAATCCCGGCATACGCCGCGCAACCACTGGCTGCGGTAATCCCAGGCACCACCTGAAATGGAATCCCGTGGGCCGCCAGTTCTTCGATCTCTTCGCCGCCACGGCCGAAGATAAACGGATCACCGCCCTTCAAGCGCACCACGCGCTTGCCGGCCTTGGCCAGATCAACCAGTTGCTGGTTGATCTGATCCTGCGGCACGGCATGATCTGAACGGCGCTTGCCGACATACACGCGCTCGGCATCGCGACGGCACAACTCAAGAATCGCTGGCGCAACCAACCGGTCGTACAACACCACGTCGGCTTGCTGCATCAGACGCAAAGCCTTGAACGTCAGCAGATCCGGATCACCCGGCCCTGCGCCGACCAAATACACTTCACCGGTGGTGACGGTCGCTTCGCCATCAATCTTGGCTTGCAACAGACGCTCGGCCTCAGCGCCCTGCCCGGCCAGTTGGCGGTCGGCAATCGGCCCTTGGAACACGTCCTCCCAGAATCCACGACGCTGCTGCACATCCGGAAACAGGCTTTTCACCTGATTACGGAAACGTGCGGCGAGCCCGGCCAATTGACCGTAAGTCGAGGGAATCCAGGTTTCGATCTTGGCGCGAATCAGTCGCGCCAGCACCGGCGCGTCGCCACCGCTGGACACGGCGATGATCAGCGGCGAGCGATCGACGATCGCCGGGAAGATCACGCTGCACAAGGCAGGCGCGTCGACCACGTTGACCGGCACGCAACGCTTGTGAGCATCGGTGGAGACTTGTGCGTTCAGCGTTTCATCGTCGGTGGCGGCGATGATCAGCCCGCAACCGTCCAGATCCGCCTCGACGTAACCGCGCAACAGGCATTCGCCGCCGGAAGCTGCGACCAGCTCACGCAGCTGCGATTCGATTTCAGGTGCGACCACCCGCAGCAGCGCACCGGCATCGGCCAGCAGGCGGGATTTGCGCAAGGCAATTTCCCCCCCACCGACGACCAACACACGACTGCCGCGCAGGTTGTGAAACAGCGGCAGATATTTCATTTAGCCGATGACCTCAAGGCCACCCATGTACGGCTTCAGCACGTCCGGCACACGGATCGAACCGTCGGCCTGCTGGTAGTTTTCCAGCACGGCAACGAGGGTACGGCCTACGGCCAGGCCGGAACCGTTCAGCGTGTGCACCAGCTCAGGCTTGCCGGTTTCCGGGTTGCGGAAACGCGCTTGCATCCGACGGGCCTGGAAGTCGCCGCAGTTCGAGCACGACGAAATTTCGCGGTACTTGTCCTGGCTCGGAATCCACACTTCGAGGTCGTAAGTCTTGACCGCGCTGAAGCCCATGTCGCCGGTGCACAGCGCCAGGGTGCGGTAAGGCAGACCGAGCAGTTGCAGGACTTTTTCAGCGTTGGCGGTCAGGCCTTCCAGCGCTTCCATCGAGGTCGACGGCTCAACGATTTGCACCATTTCAACTTTGTCGAACTGGTGCTGACGGATCATGCCGCGGGTGTCGCGACCCGATGCACCGGCTTCGCTGCGGAAGCACGGGGTGTGGGCAACGAACTTGATCGGCAGCAGTTTCGAATCGACGATTTCACCGGCAACGATGTTGGTCAACGACACTTCGGCAGTCGGGATCAGGTACAGATCGGCTTCGCCTTCGCGGGCGATCTTGAACAGGTCTTCTTCGAATTTCGGCAGTTGACCGGTGCCTTGCAGCGCCGGGGCCTGAACCAGATAAGGCGTGTAAGCCTCTTCGTAGCCGTGCTCGTTGACGTGCAGATTGATCATGAACTGCGCGAGTGCGCGGTGCAGACGGGCGATCGGGCCACGCAGCAGAGCGAAACGCGCGCCGGACAGCTTGGCGGCGGTTTCAAAGTCCAGCCAGCCGAACTTCTCGCCGAGGGCAACGTGGTCTTTCACCTCGAAATCGAAGGCAGTCGGGGTGCCCCAGCGGCGCACTTCGACGTTGTCGTCTTCGTCTTTGCCGACCGGCACGGATTCGTGCGGCAGGTTAGGAATGCCCAGCACGATCGAGTCCAGTTCGGTCTGGATCGCGTCCAGTTCGACTTTACCGGCACTCAATTCGCCCGCCATGCGCTCGACGTCCGCCATCAACGGCGCGATGTCTTCGCCGCGCTGCTTGGCCTGACCGATGGATTTGGAACGCGCGTTACGCTCAGCCTGCAGTGCTTCGGTGCGGGTCTGG